>NZAZ01000100.1 GCA_002686255.1 Rhodospirillaceae bacterium | reverse complement strand
GACCTGTCTGTTATGATGTGTGTATAGCATTGATTCTTATAGCAGAATCACCCAAACAGGTCATCAATTTAGTAATCCATCTGGGCAATCCGGGATAAAATGAGCGCATGAAGGCCGTCTTTCACGGGGCTCGGGACAGGGCTTCCCGTGGCGGTTAAAATTTCGGATGAATCCCGCAAAAAGTTCCTTATTTGTTCTTGGCAATTCCGGCAATTATGATATTATTCCCTGTTATTCTTTTAATAGGAATTACAAGTCATGAGGTCGCCGGCATCGCCCAAAAATTCCCGTTATCGGCCGCCGAAAGGGGAAATGACGACAAATGACGACTTTCACGCCCTTTTTTCGGCCTTGAATCCAGCAAAATCAATGGGTTGAGACGAAAAAGGCGGCAAAAAATGACGACATTCGGACGACATGGTGACGACATGAGGACGACTTGCAGACGGCCTGCAAACGGCGCGCCTTCTCTTCGGCCAGGCAACCGCCTTCGGTTAAACCGGCGAGTCCTTGAACCCGCAAGGATTCAAGGGTATATGCCGATCCATAAAAACAATCCATTGATTTGAGGGATTCTTCGATGCGCGAAAAAGCCGGCCACAACCGGAACAGCCAAGCCGAAAACAAGGCCGGGGCGCCGTCGAAAGCGGCGCGTTTGCGGGCCATGTTGACGTCGCCGGAATTGGAATTTCTGATGGAGGCCCACAACGGACTGTCGGCGAAAATCGTCGAAGAGGCCGGGTTCAATGGCATCTGGGCGTCGGGGCTGTCGATGTCGGCGGCCTTGGGCGTGCGCGACAACAACGAGGCGTCGTGGACGCAAATCATGGAAGTGCTGGAATTCATGTCCGACGCGACGGCGGTGCCGATCCTGGTCGACGGCGATACCGGCTGGGGGAACTTCAACAACATGCGCCGCGCCGTCGCCAAGCTGTGTCAGCGCGGCATCGCCGGTATCTGCATCGAGGACAAGCTGTTCCCGAAAACCAATTCCTTCATCGGCGAAGGGCAGCCCCTGGCCGACATCGACGAGTTCTGCGGCAAGATCAAGGCCGGCAAGGACAGCCAGACCGACCCCGACTTTTCCGTCGTCGCCCGGTTGGAGGCCTTTATCGCCGGGCGCGGCCTGGACGAGGCCCTGAAGCGCGCCGAGGCCTATCATGAAGCCGGGGCGGACGCGGTTCTGGTGCATTCCAAGCTTTCGTCGGCCGACGAAATCATGTCCTTCGCCAAGGAATGGGCCGGGCGCTGCCCGATCATCATCGTGCCGACGAAATATTACCAGACCCCGACCGGCGATTTCCGCGAGGCCGGCATCGCGATGGCGATCTGGGCCAATCACAACCTGCGCGCCGCCATCACCGCCATGCGCGAGACGTCGCGCCAGATCTTCCGCGAGGAAAGCTTAGGGGGAGTCGACGGCGGCATGGTCACGGTCAAGGACGTGTTCGAGTTGGCCGGCAACGAAGAGCTGGCGGAAGCCGAAAAACGCTACCTGCCGGCCACCGGTGAAAACATGACGGCGGTGTTTCTGGCCGCGTCCCGGGGCGCCGCCTTGGGGGCGCTGACCGAGGACCGGCCGAAATGCATGATCGATGTCCGCGGCCAGCCGTTGCTGAGCCGGTTGATAGAAACCTTCAAGGAATCCGGGGTCCGCGATATCGTCGTCGTCCGCGGTTACAAGAAGGAGATAATCAACCTGCCGTCGATCACCACCGTCGATAACGACCTTTACGCCAACACCGGCGAGGCCGCCAGCCTCGCCTGCGCCATCGGCCATATCCAGGGCGATTGCTTCGTTTCCTATGGCGACATCCTTTTCCGCCAGCATTACCTGGATCAATTGATGGCCGGCGGCGACGACATCACCATCGCCGTCGACGCCCTGTGGAAGGAACGGAAATCCGACGCCGAAGGCTGGGTCCGCGACCTGGTGTCGTGCTCGCGGCCGTTTTCCGGCGATTACCTGGACGACGATCCGGTCATCCTCAAGCGTATCGGCAACCAACTCGACCCGGCCGACGCCGACGGCGAATGGATCGGCCTCGCCCGCTTGAGCCGGCAAGGAAGCGAGTTGGTCCGGGCCGAGATCGAGGCCATGCGCGAGGACGCCACCCTGCCGCAATCGAGCATGCTCGACCTGCTGCAGCGGCTGATCGACAAGGGAACGTCCATCGGCGCCGTCTACGTGCCGGGGCAATGGCTCGACGTGGACGACGCCGCCGACTTCACCAGGGCGGGCAAGTTCTTGTGATCGCCGCCGATGCGTTTCTCGGTTCCGGGTTCGATGCCGGGTTCGATTTCTACACCGGCGTTCCCTGTTCCTTTCTAACGCCGCTGATCAACGGCGTCATTACCGACAAGCGGCTGACCTATGTCACCGCGGCCAGCGAGGGCGAGGCCGTGGCCATCGCGTCGGGCGCCTGGCTGGCCGGGCGCAAGACCGCCGTCATGTGCCAGAATTCCGGCCTCGGCAACGCCGTCAACCCGATCACGTCGCTGAACTTTCCGTTCCGCATCCCGACGCTTTTGATCGTCACCTGGCGGGCCGGGCCGGGGCTCGCGGACGAGCCCCAGCACCAGTTGATGGGCCGGATCACGCCGCGCCTTTTGCAGCTATTGGAGGTCCCGCACCGGCGGTTCCCGGCCGAGGAGCCCGAAATCGCGGCGGCGATCGGGGAAGCCGGGGCGGCGATGGACAAAACCGGCCTGCCGTTCGCCTTCATCATGCAAAAAGGCGATGTCGGCAACGACGGCGCGCAATCCATGTCGGCGCCGCAAGCGCGCCCAAGGGGCGAGGCCGCCGACCTGTTGGACCAGGGCCCCCCGCCGGCCCGGATGCGGGCCCTGGAAACGGTGCTGTCCGGGGTTGCCGATGACGCCGCCATCATCGCCACGACGGGCAAATGCGGGCGCGAGCTGTTTACCCTAGGCGACCGGCCGCAACACCTCTATCAGGTCGGCTCCATGGGCTGCGCCGCCGCCATGGGGCTGGGCGTGGCGCTGAACGTCGGCAATCCGGTGGTGGTGGTGGACGGCGACGGCGCGGCGTTGATGAAAATGGGGACCCTGGCCACCATCGGCGCCTATGGGCCGCGAAACCTCATCCATATCGTTCTCGACAACGGCACCTACGATTCGACCGGCGGCCAGCCGACGGTTTCCCCATCGGTCGATTTCGCCGCCGTCGCCGCCGGTTGCGGGTATGGGAAAAGTTACCGCTGCGACGGCCTCGACGGTTTCGCCGAGGCGCTGAAATCGGCACCATCTGGTCGCGGCCCGCATCTGATCCATATGCGCATCGCGCCCGGGTCGATGAAGGACCTGGGGCGGCCGAGCGTCAAGCCGCCCGAAGTGGCGCTCCGGTTCAAGGAATTCCTCGCCTCGGGGGCCGGCGAAGGCAAATCCGGGACAGCCGCGCCGTGAGCCACGACACCTGGTTACACCGCGTCGCCCGGGTCACGGTGGTAAAACCCCTGGTTCATACCGCCGTGACCCCCAATCAGGTGACTACCGCGCGGCTGCTGACCGGAATCGCGGCGGCGGTGGCCCTGGCCATTGGTCCCGAATGGCGTAACGCCGGCGCCGCGGTCTTCGTGCTGTCGGTGGTGCTCGACCGGGCCGACGGTGATCTGGCGCGGCTGACGGGGCGGACCAGCGCCTCGGGCCACCGCTACGACATGATCGCCGACGCGGTCTGCAACGCCCTGGTGCTGATCGGCCTCGGCCTCGGCTTGCGCGACGGCGGCTTCGGCCTTTTGGCTATTCCCATGGGCCTTGTGGCCGGCGTTTCGGTGGCCGCGATCCTGTGGCTGGTGATGCTAATCGAGGAATTGGAAGGCGCGCGGGCCGCCGAGCTTCCCAGCGCCGCCGGTTTCGACGTCGATGACGCGGTGTTGCTGATCCCGGTTTTCATCTGGCTCGGGCAGGCGGAAGGGCTGCTGGTGGCCGCCGTTTTCATCGCTCCCTTGGTGGCCGCCTTGTTTTTCGCCATGTACCGGAAAAAGTTACGCCCTCCGGAGCCTCAATAGGGTCCAACAGGTCCACAGGCAGTAGACGCCGGCGCCAATCCCGGCGGCGACGAAAAACGGCATCAGGAACCCGGCCCAGGTGATCGGCGCCAGCAGGTAGATGCCGTCCTCCAACTCGAAGCCGGCGAAGCCCGGATAACCGACGGCGTCTTTTTCCCCTTGGTGCTCAATATGCTTGTCGATGCCCAGATTGGTGAACATGGAAACCACCGCCGAGGCGGCCCCCGCCAACCCCAGAACGATGGCCCAGGGGCCGAGGGGAGAGCCGATGAAACCGATGCCGATGCCGAGGAACAGGGCGGCGTAGCTCAAGGCGCCGGAAATGTAATCCAGGTAATAGCCGAGCCTCGACGTCATGTTCTTCTGGCGCGCCAACTCGCCGTCGAAGTGGTCGAGGAACCGGGCCAGCACGAACAGCCCGGCGCCCCAATCGGCGTTGCCGGCATTGCCGGTGGCCAATAGCCCGGCACCGGCCAGCGCCATCACCAGGGTGAATATCGTCATCTGGTTGGGGGTCACCGGCGATTTGACCAGGGGTTTGACGAGGACCCGCGCGATCCGCTGGTCCCAGGGCGGGGTTTTCATCGTTTCGTCCTCAGGAACTCCGGGGCCCATGGACCCAATGGAGGCCGGGCCGGGGGAGGGTGTTACCCCGGCCTCGCGAAGTCAAGGGCCCTAGCCCAAGCCGGAGCCGGGGAAATCGCCTATACTGTACACCCTTGGCGGGGAGGGGGGGTGCCATTGGCGGGGAGGGGGGGTGCCATCCGCGCAAATTGAATTCAGGAGGTCCGCCATGTCGTTACCTCCGACTTCGCGGTCATCGAATCGGTGCAGTCCGGCACGCCCAAGGACGGCGAGCCGTTCGAGGTGCAGATCGCCGACCTTCTGACCCTGCGTGACGGCAAGATCGCCGCCAAGCGGACGTGCCGGAAGGGATGGCTCTAAAGAATCCGCGCCGGGGCACCCTCAATTAAGGGCTTTAGTAGGTTGCTGAAAAACGCACGATCTGGAGCAATTACCCTTCGAGACGGACCTCCGGTCCTCCTCAGGGTGAGGCATAAGGTATTGTAACTCCTCATCCCGGGCAGCGAGCGCAAGCGAGCGTGTCGAAGGATTGTTGGAGAAAATCCGCTTTTTCAGCAACCTGTTAGTCCTTCTTTTCGTCTTCGGTGGTGCGTAGCACCATGTCCCTGAGAGTCACGATGCCGACCGGGTTGCGCTTGTGGTCGACCACCAGCGCCCGGGTGAGGCCGAACCTGAAAAGCATCCTGACCGCGTAGGCCACGACCATTTCAGCGGGCAGGGCGAGCACCGGTTTCGACATCACCTCGTAGACGTTGACCCGGTCCGGCGACAGGTCCTTGGCGAGTACCTCGCCGGCGATATCGGCGACCGCGATCATGCCGAACTCGTCGCCGTCGTCGCGGCGCTCGACGACGATGGAGCTGGTTCTCTTCTCGCGCATCAGCTTGACGGCCTCGCGGACGGTGGCGGTCGCCTCGATGGTGATGACGCCCTCGGTCATGACGTCGGCGACGGTGGTGGTTTTGGCTTCAGTCATAGCGATTCCTCGATATCGTGAATGAGCGCTTCTTCCTGGGTCTTGAGCCCGACCGCGTCCTCGATCAATATCTGGACGGCGATGCCGGTGCCGGGTTCCTCGTCAAACTTTCCGGCTTCGGCAATGGTTTCCAGGATTTCACGGGCCTTGGGCGCCGCGACCAGGAACATCAGAACGTCGCGTTGCGCCGACAACTCAAGGCCGAGGAACGTTTTTTCTGGCTCCAGACCCTCGCCCCGGACGCTGGTGATGACGGTGGCGCCGGTGGCGCCAGCGTTCCGGGCGGCCTGAAGAACGGTTTCCGTCTTCTCGTCCGTCACGAAGGCGATAATCATTTTGAGGTTCACTTTGCTTTCTCCTTCTCTGCGTGTTCTCCATCACGCCTCAGCCAAGTGACAACCATGTCGTACCCCATAACGGATACAATTGGAAACACGCTGGCGAAGGCGATCAAGCCGAATCCGTCCAACAGCGGGCTGCGGCCGGGGATGGTGCTGGCCAGCCCGAGTCCCAACGCCGCGACAACGGGCACCGTCACCGTTGACGTGGTGACGCCGCCGGAATCGTAGGCAAGCGGGATAATCTTTTTCGAGGCCAGGAACGTCTGCAAGATGACGAGCACGTAACCGGCCATGATGTAGTATGCAAGCGGCGTCCCGGTGACGATGCGGTAGGAACCGACGGAGACGCCGATGGCGACGGCGATCCTGAGTTCGAAGGCCCGGAGCGTCCCGCCCGACACTTCCTGGGCCTTGATGGCGACGGCGATCAGCGCCGGTTCGGCGATGGTGGTGGAAAAGCCGATTGCGGCGGCGAAGATGTAGACCCAGAGGTAATCCTGCCAGTGAACGCCCGCTCCCTGGGCGACGCCGAGGAAGCTGGGGTCGGTCAATTGGTTGGCCATGGCCTTGCCCAAGGGGAACAGCGCTTCTTTCAACCCGACCAGGAATAGACTGAGCCCAAGCAAGACCCAAATGAAACCAAAGATGATCTGGCGCAGGTGCGGCGGCCGCTTGCGAATCACCAGGAACTGGAATCCGAACAGGATGGCGATGATGGGCAGAACGTCGAACACCGTCGTCCCCACCGTCCCGAAGATTTTTATTATCAGTTCCATCAGTGCAGCATCCCGAAGATCATGACGAAAATCATCGGCATCAGGCTGGCGAAGGCGATCAGCCCGAACCCGTCCAGCATCGGGTTGCGCCCCTTGATGGTGCTGGCCAACCCGATGCCGAGGGCGGTGACCAGGGGCACCGTGATGGTGGACGTGGTGACGCCGCCCGAATCATAGGCAATGCCGACGATCTCCGGCGGCGCGAAGGCCGTTATCGACACCACCAGGATGTAGCCGCCGATGATGAAGTATTGGATCGGCCAGCCGACGAGGATCCGGAATACCCCCAGCACCAGCGCCGCGCCTACCGACAGCGCCACCGTGAGCCTGAGCCCAAAAGCGTAGCTGTCCATATCTTCCGCCGTGGACTGGATGACGCCGGCCTTGGCGGCGATCTCAGACGCCTCGGCGGCGATGGCGATCAGCGCCGGCTCCGCCACCGTGGTCCCGAAGCCGAGCAGAAACGCAAAACCCAAAAGTCCGATCAGGCTTCCCTTACGGGCCATGGCCTGGGCCATGGCCTCCCCCAAGGGGAACAGGCCCATCTCCAGGCCCTGCACGAACAGCGCCAAACCCAGGACCACGCACCCCAGCCCGACGACGACGCCGCCCAGATTGGGTGGCGGTTGTTGCAGGACGACGGCCTGGAAGAAGGCGATAACAAGGACGATGGGTACGAGGTCGCGCACCGCATCGCCGAGGAGTTTGAAAAAACCGCGAATTGCCTTGCTCATTCCGGTTGGCCTTTTTGCCGGCCCGTTTTCCGTTGCAGCCCCTGTCCCCCTTGAAATGACACTTTAAATTTAACCCTAAAATTGACTCTGACATTACCCAGTTTTCACCGCTTTCGGATTTTTTCCCCGAAATTACTTTTTTGTGCACCGCAGCATTTTTTGCTATGCAAACCGGGCTCTTTAAATATACATTTTTCTAAACTATTAACACCTAACTCCAACCTCCTGTTATAAAAAGAAAAAAAATTGCACCTCGCCAAACTGTCCGTCTCGGGTCTGGGGCTGTTCGCCGCCAGACAAGCCTTTCCCTTCTTAAACTGGATTTCCTGGGTCAACGGGAAAACTCTGCGCGCCGACATCCTTGCGGCCATGACCGGCGCCGAACCGCTTGCCGAGGAAGCCGCCAAATGGCGCGATAGGGGCGGCTATCTGGACATGATCGGCAGGGAAAACGTCTTCCTGTCCAAGAAACAAGCGATCCCCGCCATCAAGCGCCGCCTGGACGCGGAGCGATGCAAGGCATGCAGTCTGCATATCTTCACCGAGTGTAATGATACCTAAGCCGCCTTTGGCTTAGTTCCCCTTAGGCCCCCCCGGATCAACAAAATCCGACCTTCCTTGTTCCAATAGTCCCAACAGGGCTATAAGCGGCGACGGAAGGAGGGGCCGAAACCGTGACGACGACGCCAACTCAAGCATACCGCCAAGCCCTTGTGCGCTGGACCGATGGGGTACGCCGGTTGGCTTGGCTGGTGGTTGCCGCTTCCGTGCTTCTCAGCGCCGTTGCCGCGGTCTATCTGGCGGAAAATATCCGCATCAACACCGACACCGGCGACATGTTGTCGGCGGACCTGGCGTTCCGCCGCCATTCGGCGGAACTGAACAAAGCCTTTCCGCAGTTTTCCGACAACCTGATCGTCGTCATCGACGGCGACAGCCCGGATCTTTCCGATGACGCCGCCCGGGCGCTGGCCGACCAACTTCGCCAACAACCGAAATTGTTCGGCCGCGTCGACGACCCGGCCGGCAACGAATTCCTGCGCCGGAACGGGTTGTTGTATTTGGAACTGGATGACCTTTACGATCTCAGCGACCGGCTGGCCGAGGCGCAGCCCTTCCTCGGCGCCTTGTGGCGGGACCCCAGCCTCGTCGGCCTGTTCCGCATGCTGGACCTGGCCATCGACGAATTCCTCAAGGACCCCGCCGAGGCCCCCTTTGAATTGATGACGGTGCTGGCCGCCCTGGCCGATGTCGCCGAAGCACAAAAAGCCGGGGAATTCCGTCAATTGTCCTGGCAGACCTTGATGTCGGGCGCCGTCGCCCCGGAAGACGAAATCTTGGCTAACCGCCGCGTCCTCGTCCTCCAGCCGGCCCTCGATTTCAAGTCCTTGCGTCCGGCGGCGAAGGCGATGGCGGGAGTGCGCGCCGCCGCCCGGGACCTCGGCCTGACCCGGGAAACCGGCGTCCAGGTGCGCCTGACGGGTTCCGCCGCGCTCGCCCATGAGGAACTGCAAAGCGTCGAAAAAGGCATGGGCGTGGCTGGGGGGGTGTCGCTGTTCCTGGTCGTGGTTCTGTTGCTGATCGGGTTCCGGTCGCTGAGGCTGGCGGTGGCGGCGCTGGTGACGTTGCTGATGGGCCTGATTTGGACGGCGGCCTTCGCGATTTTGGCCCTCGGCGCGTTGAACCTGATCTCGGTCGCGTTCGCGGTTCTGTTTATCGGCCTGAGCGTCGATTTCGGCATTCATTACGGGCTTCGTTACAAGGAAGGGATGGACCGGGATGGCGATCACGCCCGGGCGCTGTCCGAAGCCGCCGAACAGGTCGGCGGGGCGTTAACCTTGTGCGCCCTCAGCGCCGCCATCGCCTTCTATTCGTTCCTGCCGACGGATTATCTGGGCCTCGCCGAATTGGGATTGATCGCCGGGACCGGCATGTTCATCGCCTTTTTCGCCAATATCACCGTTTTGCCGGCGCTGTTGACGGTAATGCCCCGCGCCCGGGGCTTACACAAGAGAGGCGGCGGCCGGATGATTCCGGTGAGGCCGGTTTTTCAGTCCTTCATCCGGTTCAACAGCGCCGCCGTTTGCTGGTCGGCCCTGGCGGTGGGGGTCGCGGCGGCGTTCGTGGTGCCGAAGGCGATGTTCGATTTCGACCCCTTGAACCTGAAGAATCCGAAAACCGAATCCGTGGCGACGATTTTCGATTTGATGGAAAACAACCACACCAGCCCCTATTCGATCACCGTCCTGACACGGAACCTGGACGCCGCCCAAGCCCTGGCCGGACAAATGAACGCGCTCTCCGAAGTCGACGGCACCGCCACCCTGGCCGATTACGTTCCCACCGATCAGCCGGAGAAACTTGAGGTCATCGCCACCATGGGGTTGTTCCTGATGCCGGCCTTCGCCTCGGCGGAAACCAACGCGCCCCCGTCCATGGAGGACCGCCGGGCGGCGCTGGGCCAAATCCAGGGCAGGCTCGGAGAATTATCCGCCCTTCAAGGGGCGGTTGGTGAAGCGAAGGCGGCCCGGCGCCTTTCCCGGGCTCTGGCGGCCCTGTTCGGTGATGGGCCGGCCAAGGAGGCCGGGCTGAAGGAGCTGGAAACGCGGCTGTTGGCGGCGCTGCCGGGGCGGCTGGAGGCCCTTAACCTTTCCCTGACCGCTGAACCGGTGCGCCTGGAAAATCTGCCGCGGGATATCGCCGCCAACCAGGTCGCCGCCGACGGCCGGGCCCGGCTCGAGGTGTTTCCCAAAGAGGATCTCCGGGACCGCGAGGCGCTGACCCGGTTCGTTCAATCGGTCAAGGGCGTTGCCGCCAATGCGATCGGGTCGTCGGTGGTCATCCTCGAGGCCGGCAACGCGGTCGTTGCCGCTTTCTGGCAGGCGGGGATCATCTCGGTGGCGTTGATTTCGGTATTGTTGTTGGCGGTCCTGAACCGGTGGCTGGACATGGTCCTGGTGTTCGCGCCTCTGACGCTGGCGGCGCTGCTGACCGTCGCCGCCTCGGTGATTTTCGATATTCCCTTCAATTTTGCCAACATCATCGTCCTGCCCTTGTTGTTCGGGCTCGGCGTCGCCAGCGGCATTCATCTGATGTTGAGGCAACGTGAGGAAAACAGCGTCAGCGGCGTTCTCGAAACGTCGACGCCCCGGGCCGTGGTCTTCAGCGCTTTGACCACCATCGGCTCGTTCGGCAGTATTGCGTTGTCGTCGCACCCGGGGATGGCGAGCATGGGGCTGTTGTTGACGATTTCCATTTCCTTGACCCTCGGGTGCACGCTTGTTGTCCTACCGGCGCTGATGGGCCTGGCCGGGACGGCGCGGGCGGACGACACGGCCCGGAGCTATTGAGCCGTGACCCCGTCCCGGAAAAGGCCCTTGTTCCCGTTGATCCGGCACATGTCGGGGCCTGTTACCGCCGTGTTGGTCCGCTTTCCGGTGAGCGCCAACCAAATCACCACGGCGTCGCTGGTGTCGGGCCTGGCCGCAAGCTGGTATCTAGTGGAGGGGAAGTTCGACGCAGTAGTAACGGCTGCGGTGCTCCTGCTCGTCTCTTATGTGTTGGACTACTGCGACGGCGAAATCGCCCGCATCAAGGGCCAGTGTTCCGAATTCGGCGACAAGTTCGACACCTTCGTCGACTGGATCGTGCATACGGCTTTTTTCGTCGCGCTCGGTATCGGGGCCACGCGCTCTTTCGGCGCCAATGTCTGGTTCTGGCTCGGCGTGATCGCCGGCATCGGAGGGACCATCAATTATTTTATCGGAATCATGCTTGACGCGCGTGGCAAGGCGGTCCCGGAAACGGCGAAACCCGGGACGCATTTACCCGAGAGCGCCCGCGATCGGATGTTGTATGCTTTTCGCGAGCTTACGCGGTGGGATTTCTGCTTTATCATCCTGGTGCTGGCGGTTTTCGATTTGGCCTGGGTGCTGTTGCCTGTGGGCGCCATCGGCGCGCAGATTTATTGGATTACCCAGTTTGCCCGTGGCGCCCATGATTTCCATACTCTAGAGCACTTTCCACCCGGATTGAATCGCTCTGACAGAGCCATTTCGGGCCGAGGCCAGGAAAGCGCCGCCGAGCGTAGCGGCACTACGGTCAAGGGGCTTGACGCCGCCTCGGCCCGAAAGGGCCTGTCCCTGCGGGATGCCGGGCGGCGGGCGTCCGCTGCGTTGTCCCGCTCGCCCCCCGGGGTTTCCGGGGGACACCCCCGTGCCCCCAGGGTGCCGCATCGCGCTTCGTGGGACGCCTGTCGGTCCGCCTCGCCGACCGGACATCAGAGCGGGTCAATCTGGGTGGAAAATGCTCTAGTCCCCGCACCCCCCCACCCCCGGCAGGACCCAACGGCATGCGGCACTTGAAAGCCTTTTACCTGCTCATCGGCGTGGCGTTGCTGGCGGCCGTCATCGCCGAAATCGACGTCGCCGAAGTCGGCGCCCAGATCAGCCGGGTCGGTTACGGGTTTTTGGTCATCCTGGGCATTTATTTCGTCGCCTTCGCCATCGATTCCGTCACCTGGCAGATGACCATCCGCAGCGTTCCCCTGAACGGGCTTTGGGCATACCGGGCCTGGGTGCTGCGCATGGTCGGCGAAGCGTTCAACAACGTCATCCCGGCCGGCAGCATGGGCGGCGAGCCGGTCAAGGCGGTGATGTTGAAAAAGCACTACGGGATCGGCTACCGCGAAGGGACGGCCTCGCTTATCCTGGCCCGGACCATCAACCTGATCGCCCTGGTGATCTTTCTGGTCGGCGGTTTCGTCTTGATGATCGGCGGTGGGTCTCTGCCGGGGGCCTATGAAATCGTCGCCGGCGTCGGCTTGTTGGTATTGGGGTTGGCCGTGGCCCTTTTCTTCGTCGTCCAGCGTTTCGGGGTGACTTCGCTTACCGGGGCTTGGATCGGCCGCTGGCCGATCGGCGCCCGCGTTAAGGACGTGCTTCATCATATCCGCGAAATGGACGACCGGCTGGTTCATTTTTACACCGGCGCCCGGGGCCGGTTCGCCGGCGCCCTGTTGCTGGCTTTCGTCAACTGGCTGCTGGGCGCGGTCGAAATCTATTACACGCTCCTGTTCCTGGACCATCCCATATCCTGGGCCGACGCCTGGATCATCGAGGCGGTGGCGCAACTGGTGCGGACCGGAACGTTTTTCATCCCCGCATCCATCGGCGCCCAGGAAGGGGCCTTTCTGCTTGTCTGCGGGGCGATCACAGGGTTGCCGTCCCTGGGCGTGTCGGTATCGGTGGTCCGGCGGCTGCGCGAAGTGATCTGGATCGTCTGGGGTTTTGCGCTGGGGTCGATGCTTTCCATGAAACCGGGCCTGGTCCCGGAACGGGACGGCGACGGCCAGTAGGCCCCCCCCGGTAGGCCCCAAGGACCCTGCCCCGGATTTTAAGGATTCAGCAGTTGATCGACCTTGCGGTTCAAGGTGTCGATGAGGCCGTCGATTCCCCCGGTTTTCAGCACCCGGCGGTATTCCGACCGGCGCACCGCCAGTTCGCTGATGCCGGTATCCAGCAGCACGTCGATGATCCGCCATTCGCCCTTGATTTTGCGGGTGACGTAGGTGAGCTCCACCGGGTCCGACCCGGGATCGATGATCCGGGTCATGACCAGGATGGTTTTCTGCGGCCCCGGTTTTTCGCCCTCGGTTTCGAAGGATTGGCCCGAATAGCCGTCGAACCGCGAGGCATAGGTGCTAATGGAAAGGCGGGTAAAGGCGTCGACCAGCCTGTCGATCTGGGCCTGGTTGGCCTTCCTCCAATAGGAGCTGACGGCGACCTGAGTCATCAGCCGGAAATGAAAACTTTGCTTGAGCGGGGACGCCAGCTTTTCAAACCGGCCCTTGACGCCAAGAGTCTTGGCTTTCTTCATGACGCCGAGCAGGCTTTCGTGAAAGGCGGCGACAATATCGCTCGGACTGGATTGCGCCCAGCCGGCGGAAGGGGCCAACAGAACCATGGCCGTCAGAAGCGGCACTAACCCGAATGCGAAAAAGCGGCATTGCATGCTCTTTTCCATATGAATGAAATGTGGCGGCCGTGTGGTGTGGTTGAGGCGGATGATGAAATTTTATTGGAAGATCAGCTCGTCAGCCTTGCCGTTCAAAAGCGAAATTAGTCCTGGGATACCCTTGTTTTTCAATATCAGACGGCATTCCGACTGGCGCACCTTCAATTCGCTGATTCCATTATCGAGGATGACGTCAATGATGCGCCAACCCTCTTTGAAGGGCCTCAAGACATAGGCGATATCGACCGCCGATTTATCCAATTTAATGAGCTTCGTCATCACCAGCATTGTCTTTTGCGGCCCCTGCATTTCCTTCTCCAGTTTGAAGACCTCGCCCGAATAACCGTCGAACAGGGTCGCCAAGGTCGCAATGCTCATGCGACGGAAAGCCTCGACGAGTTGCGTCCGTTCAGACGGAGTCGCTTGTTTCCAAAAGCCGCCGGAGGCGATCTGGATCATCAACGGCATGTGGAAGGATTTATCGACGCTGGGGGCCAGCCGCTCGAAGCGTTGACGGACGGTCAGGCTTTCGGCCTCTTTCATGACCTGGAGAAGGTTGACCTGGAACTTGCCGACAATATCGCTCGGCCCCGATTCGGCCATGGCCGGGCCTGGGGAAACCGCCAAACAAATGAATAGAATCAAAGCTTTAAAGCTTAAACAAGTGCGATACATTTATGGCCTCAAGAGTTATTTTATATATTGTTATGAATGGTTAAACCCGCTTTGTCTCAAGATAATGTTAACCATAACAGAATAGGCTTGTTTCAATAAATCGTTACAACGATGCGTTTTGGTGGACATGGTGGTTGCGGGGGTCGAAAAGTTCCCCTAAAAACATACTAGTGAAACCATCCCTGAAGACTCCTTTCCGACGGATGGTATCTTTGCGGTTTGGTTTTTGGTGCCTTACCTCTGAAGTGCAAGAAACGAGTTTCATGATCCTGAAAAAATTAAAATCCATCACTTGGCCGGGCGCCCTTTTAATGGCGGTTCTGGCCTTCGGCCTAACCGCGCCGGAAACCTCCTTTGCCGCCGGCTTGGCGGAAGCGGACTCCGCCCATGTCACCCTGGCCCAGGCCAGCGGCGAAGAAGCCGTCAACGATCCCCTGGAGTCCATGAACCGGGCGATCTTTGATTTCAACGAGGGGCTCCAGGATATGCTCCTGCGTCCCCTCGCCAAGTTCTATAATAAAACCATCAATGTGACGGTCCGTCAGGGAATCTCCAATTTCCTCAACAACCTCAGTTCCCCTGTTATTTTCGCCAACGATGTCTTGCAAGGAGAGTTCGAACGGGCGCTGACGACCTTCGGCCGGGCCTTTATCAACTCCACCATCGGCATCCTCGGCTTGGCCGATGTGGCGACGGAATTGGGGATAGGGCGCCATGATGAGGATTTCGGCCAGACCCTTGCCGTTTACGGTATGGGTGAGGGTTTCTACCTTGTCCTGCCGATATTCGGCCCGTCCAGTCCCCGCGACACTGTCGGCAAGTTGGTGATTGATTCCTATCTCGATCCCTTAGGGCTGTGGCTGGACAATACGGACCGTAATAATATCCAATATACGTTGACCGGCGCCGATGGCTTTGACGAATACGCCGGCATTGTCGATGAACTGGACCAGGTGAAAAAGACGTCCGTCGATTATTACGCCGCCGTCCGCAGCCTGTACCGGCAGAAGCGAAAAGCTGAAATCAACAACGGTTCCGTCCTTGAACTGCCGCCGATCCCGGATTTAAGCTACGGCATCACGCCCGAGGACTTCGATCAGCCGCTAGCCGGGGTCAATCCGCCGGCGTCCCAATAATCCCGTTTATTCCGTACCCCCTTCCTTCGGCGCGTCTTTTCGCCATCGGGGCGGAATTCAGGCGAAATACATTAACTTATTGAAATTTAAGTATTTTTATCCTAAATCCTTGACTTTTGCCGTTTTTTGGGTATTATGGTTGCTGTCGCTGGTGCCCATTGGGGCCAGCAAAAAGTTGGTCTGACCGAATGGTGGGCCAGTAGGCTTATTGCTTCGAACGGAGGATATGGCCATGTGCGAGTGGTTCGCAAACGTCAAAGACGCGTACACCCTTTCATATCCCTGATGTGACCTGCGGCATATGCTCCGCCGTCGGCACCGTGCCGATGGAACGGGGCTGATTGTAGTGAAGGCCACGTAATACGGTGTCCGGGTTGTCCAATAAAAAACCAAAAAAACCGGCGCCGAAACGGAAGAAGAAGGAAAAGGGAATTAAGTTATGACAGCGTTGAGTTTACCGGCGGTTCCAGTTGAAGGCGGCCTATCGCGGTATTTCCGCGAAGTGTGGGGCTTTCCCCTGCTGGAGAAGGAAGAAGAGCAAATGCTTGCCGTTCGCTGGCGCGACAAGGGCGACACCGAAGCCGCCCATAAGCTGGTGACGTCGCACCTGCGCCTAGTGGCGAAGATGGCCATGAAATACCGGGGCTACGGCCTTCCCGTCGCCGACTTGGTTTCCGAAGGCAACATCGGGCTGATGAAGGCGGTAAAGAAATTCGACCCGGGTTTGGGTTTCCGGCTCTCGACCTACGCCATGTGGTGGATCAGGGCGTCGATCACCGAATACATTTTGAAGTCGTGGTCGATGGTCAAGTTGGGCACGGTGGCGTCGCAGAAGAAACTGTTTTTCTCGCTGCGCAATCTTAAGGCCCGCCTCAATATCCTCGATAGCGGTGAACTGACCCCGGACCAGGCCCGGCAGTTGTCCGATACCATGGGCGTTTCCGCCGACGAGATCAACAATATGAACCGCCGCCTTTCGACCCGGGACTTGTCCCTGAACGCGCCCTTGTCCAATGACGAGGAAGGCATCGAATTTCAGGATACCCTGGTCGACAATAGCCCCAGCCCCGAAAGCCGATTCGCCGAGGCGGAAGAATTCGGCCACCGTAGCGCCGTCCTCAGGCAGGCGCTGAAGGCGCTGCCGGAACGCGAACGCCATATTTTCACCGAGCGGCGGCTGAAGGACGATCCGATGACGCTGGAGGAACTCGGCAAGGAATACGGCATCAGCCGCGAGCGGATTCGCCAGCTTGAGGTGCGGGCCTTTGACAAGGTCCAAAAAGCGGTGACGGCGGTAATCGCCGAAGAACCCGAAGCCTAAAAGACGGAACCGAATCCTCAGTCCCCGAGGCCGGTTCCGGGATTCCCGAAAAATCATCCTTAGGACCGGGGGGGGCGCCAGGCCCCCCCCTTGGCGTTCCCGCCGCCTGTTTCCGGGCGGGCCTAAGAATATGACGCCTTGGTCTCAGGAAAGCCTCTTTGGCCAGGGAAGGGGAAATTCCACATTTTTTATCGACATAATCGCCGGTGTTCAGGCTGAGGTAAGAAAAATGTGACACTCATCACTTCATATGCCCTAAGAAATAGGGCATATAAATAACCAACTTCCGAAGTCGGCAATTTTTTCGTGATCCCCGGACTATAGCCCGAAAAAGCAAATAAACGGCCCGGTTTCCAAAAACGTCAAAAGTGATATGGCTCTAAAGCTGAAATTCTGGGGTGTACGCGGAAGCATCTCCTGTGCGAATCCCAGCCACATGAAATACGGCGGCAACACCAGCTGCATCGAGGTGCGGGCGGGGGATCATAATTTCGTTATGGATGCTGGCACCGGGATAAGGAACTTTGGCGGATCCCTCGTCTCCAACGGCGACCGCGTTTCCCATATGCTTCTGACCCATACCCATTGGGACCACATCATGGGCTTTCCCTTTTTCGTTCCCGCCTATGACCCGAAGAATACGATTACCATCATGGCCGGCCATTTGACCGGCCATGGGGGCATCAAGGAGATCCTGTCCTCGCAAATGAACAACCCTATGTTCCCGGTTCCCCTCGAAGCCATGCAGGCGGACCTTCAGTTCGAGGATTTCGAGGCCGGTGACAGCTTCCAACTCTATGACGACGTCAACATCCAGACCGCGCCCTTGAACCATCCCAACGGGGCCACGGGTTACCGAATCGAACACGGCGGCAAGTCTGCGGTTTACGTGACCGATACCGAACACGTGCCGGGTCAGCCGGACCAGAACATCCTCGGTTTGATCGAAGGCGCCGATTTGGTCATTTACGACAGTACCTATACGGAGGACGAATTCCCCTCGAAAATCGGTTGGGGCCATTCGACCTGGAATGAAGGCATGCGCCTGTGCCAAGCGGCGGATGCCAAACAGTTTGCCATTTTCCACCATGAGCCGGACCACGACGACGATTTCATGGACAAGCTCGCCGCCGAAGCCGCCGAAGCCTGGGATGGCGCCTTCGTATGCCGCGAAGGCATGGAAATCATCCTCGAATAATTTTTTGGTTTATTTCCCCGGCGGCGTTCCCTGGGGAATTTCCTAGCCGGCGGGGGCGGGGACCGGGGTTGCCGCCGGCGTTTCGGGAGTGGCCGGTTGTTGGGCGGCCTGGGCTTCTTTCTCCCGTTTCTTCCACTTCATAACGGTCTTCGGGTTGAGATCATATCGCTCACTCAACTCTTCGATCGAAGCTTGCGATCGCTGCATTGCCACTCTGATCGCGCGCATCGTCTTGGCGCTGCCGTGTAGTATCGTCCTCCATAGTGTCTGCCGTGATGATCGATCAGTATAATCGATGCCACCACATTCCGGGACTAAACACCTAACCTTGATGCTGAATCCTTGAAAAATTTTTAATCAGTAATGCCGCAATCCGATAAATGAACAAAAAGGACGTTCAATTCATTCCTCCGACGTCGATTAACGCTCCCTGAATGCTTCGTGGCGGAGTTTCAGGACGGGTTTGATCAGGTAGTCCATGACCGTTTTGTTGCCCGTATGGATGTCGACGGTGGCCTGCATGCCGGGAACGATCGGAAGCGAACCTTCTTCCTCGCCAAGATAATTCTTATCCGTTTGCACGATAACACGGAAATACGGCTGGCCGTTCTCGTCGACGGTGGTGTCGGGCGCCAACTGGATCACTGTTCCTTCCAAGCCGCCGTAGCGGGCGAAATCATAGGTCGAAATCTTGACCAGGGCGCTTTGCCCTTCGGTCACGTAGCCGCGGTCGGTGGGGTTGAGCCGTGATTGAATGACTAGGTTTTCCCCCGTCGGGACGATTTCCAGGATCGGTTCGCCCGGCTTGATGACACCGCCGATGGTGTTGTAGCGAAGGTTCTTCACCACTCCGTCGATGGGGCTTTTGATTTCGGCCCGGGACCCCTGTTCCGTGACCCGGGTCAAAAGCTCCTTCAGGCGGGCGATTTCCTGTTCGGTCTTTCCCAGTTCCTCCTGGGCTTCGCGGCGGAAACGGATTTCCCCTTCCTTTAGCCGCTGCTTCGATTCCTCGGCCGCCGCCCGGGCTTTGGGCAACGCCGGCCTGAGGCTTTTCATTTCTCCGTCGAGACTTTCGACCTCGGCCTCAAGCTCCAGGTGGTCCATTTTCGCGGTCAGGCCCTGGGTCAACAGGGATGCCGACATCTTCAGCCGTTCCGTGGCCAATTTGTAATTGCGCTTCGCCGCCTTTTGCCGGGCGCTCAGTTCCTGGATTTCCAACACGCGCTGTTTCACCTGCTCCTTCAAGACCCTCAGCGTCAAAGCCAGTTCCTTCTTGCGGGCCTTGAAGGCAAGGCGCTGGGTCGAAACCAGGGTCGGCCGGCGGTCGGCGGCGTCCTTTGGAAAGGCCAGCTTGCCGCCCTCCGCTTCGGCAACCAGACGGGCACGGACCAGAAACTGGCTGTCAAGGCGTACCTGAAGTTCTTCCAGGTTGGAGCCTGTTGACGCCAAATCCAACTGCAACAGGGCATCGCCTTCCTTGACCGTGTCGCCTTCGGCGACGAACAGTTCCTCGACGATGCCGCCTTCAAGGTGCTGAATGACCTTGATCTTGCCTTGCGGGATCACTTCGCCCGTGGCCACCGCCACTTCGTCAAGTTCGGCGAAAAAAGCCCAACTGAACACCACCAACAGCATGAACATCACCGGCCAGGCGAAGATGCGCCAACTAGGCAGCGGATTGCTTTCCAAAAGGGCGTCAAGCCGGGTGGAGCTGGTCGATTGGATGTCCGTGGTCATTGTTTCCGTCCCTCCGGGGGTGTGGAGCCGGACTTGGCGACGGGGGCCTTGTTCCGGGCCGCGTCAATGAGGTCAGCATAGGGATCGTCCGCCGCTTCGCCGCCCTGCAGGCGGAACATGTTGCCGGCCGGGACACTGGGATCGGCCGTCGAGGGCGCTGCCGGCGCCGCCGGCGCCGGGGGAGGAGGAGCCGGTTGAGGAGCCGCCTGCTGCCCAGGCGCCGGTCGGGGCGACGGGGCCGGCCGGGACGGTGCCGGGGATTGGGCTGGCGCGGCGGGGGCGGGACGTGGCGCCGGGGGCGGACGCGGTGCGGCAACGGGTTTGGCTTGTACCACTGCCGCGGCAGCAGGAGGAGCCACCGCCGGGGCTGGGGACGGCGCTTTCGGGGCCGCAGGTGGCGATGCCGCCGGTGCCGGGGCGGGACGTGGCGCCGGGGATGGCGCTTTCGGGGCCGCGGGTGGCGATGCCGCCGGTGCCGGGGCGGCGGAAGCAGGGACGGGGGGGGGCGTCCTGACCGGTGCGGCCGGGGCCGCAGCAGGGCCGGGGGGCGGTTGTGCCGGAGCCGGGGCGGCGGCGTCGGGTTTCAGCGACTGGCCGAACAGCTTCGGCAGAATTTCCTTCGACGGGCCGGCCAAGGCGACCTTGCCACGGTCCAGCGCCACCAGGTTGCTGCAGGCGGCCAGCAGAATCGGGCTGTGGGTGACGATAACAACCGTCCGTTCCTTGCCGATGTTGGTCAACGTCTGGCGCAGTTCCTGCTCCGCATGGCGGTCGAGGCTGCTTGACGGTTCATCCAGCAACAACACCGGCGGGTCGCCGACAAGCGCCCGGGCAATAGTGATCCGCTGACGTTGGCCCCCGGACAGACGTCTTCCGGCCTCGCCGATCTCGGTGCCGTAGCCGTCGGGCAGATCGATGATGAAATGATGGACGCCGGCGGCGGTCGCCGCCTTGATGATTTCTTCGTCCGAGGCCTCCGGATAGCGGTGGATGATGTTGTCGCGCACGTTGCCGGCGAACAACACCGATTCCTGGGGCACATAGCCCATCCAGTGGGCCATCTCGATGCGGGTGAACTGGGTGATGTCGGCGCCGTCCAGCAGCACCCGCCCGCTGGTCGGGGGATAGAGGCCCTGGATGATCTTCAGCAGCGTCGTCTTGCCGCTGCCGTTGCGCCCCACCAGGGCGTGAACGCTGCGGGGTTTGATAGTGGTCGACACGCTGTCGACCACCGGCGCCATGTCCTCGCCGAAGGCGAAAGTGACGCCTTGCAATTCGATCTCGCCCGTCGGGCGTTCCAACTTGATTTCGCTTTCCTCGAGCTCGCCCTCGATGGAGAAAACCTCGCCCAGACGGTCGACCGCCTGCTTGAAGCCGTTGAAGGTGCGCCATTGCCCGACCAGTTGATTGAGCGGCCCCAAAAGCCGGCCGCTCAGCATGTTGGTGGCGATCAGCGCCCCCATGGTCAGCGACTGGTTCATGATGGCGATGGCGCCGACGGACGTCAGGCACAACGAAGTGAACATGGTCAGGCTGCCGCCGAGGTTGGAAAAGGTGTCGGTCTTGGCCCCGCGCATGATGGACTGTTCTATGTTTTCGGCGTGTTTTTCCGCCCAAAGCGGCCGCATGGACTGATCCAGCGCCAGCGCCTTGATGGTGGTGCGGCCGCTGATCATTTCGGCGATCAGGCTGTCGCGGCTTTGCGTCGTCTGGCGCTCTGCCTGGTTGGCGACGGCCATGGTGTTACCCGATTTCCAGGCCACGAACATGAAAGCCGGCATGATGATCAAAAGAACCCAGGCGATGGGCAGCGCGATGACCAGGATCACGCCCAAAAACACGACCGCGAACGGCAGATCCGCCACCAACAGCGCCGAGGCGCCGGAAAGCGTGTTGCGGACCACGTCGACGTCGCGGAAAAGCGATTGCCAGTGGTTCGCCGGCTTGGACTCCAGCATGTGCAGCGGCAGCGCCATCAGCTTGTCGAACAGCCGCTGTCCGACCAGGACATCGATCCGCAAGGCCACCGTCTGCATGATCCGGGACCGGGCCATGCGCAGGATGTAGTCGAAGACCATGACGAAAATCATGCCGATGACCAGGCCCCAAAGGGTGCCGATCCCGGCGCTGGCGATCACCCGGTCATAGACCTGAAGCGTGAACACCGGCACCGCGAGCGCCAACAGGTTGACGAAAAGCGACATCGCCAAAACCTCGCGGAAAATCGGCTTCAGCGGCTTCAGGAAGGGCTTGAGCCAGGCGCGTGAAGAGGGTTCGCTCATGGGCAATAAATATACGGCTCCGGAACCCCTGACGCTAGCCCATGTTGGCGGCGATTTTATGGCGCTGGCGGGGCCTTGGATCCTAAGGCATCCGTTTTCGAAACCGGCGCCCCATCGGCGGGGGCTGACGGTGGTTTCAGGCCAATCGGCGGGCATGGGGCACCCGAACGGGCCGAGAATTACGGCTTGACCCCAAAACGGCGGACCTGTGTAGTACCGTGTGCCCGGGAGCCAATTTTGGGGGTTGAAGGCCGGTGACGAAGTTCGGGATTCGTTTTAATGGTTTCGCCCGGGGCCGTGGAGGGCGGCCGGATGCTTAAGTTCCTGCGCTCCGCCTTCAGCTTCGAGAGGCTTTTGGGCACGGCCCTCCTGGTGGGGTTTATGTTCCTGTATTACGTCGACCCCTATCCGGTGCAGTTCCTGCGCCTGAAGACGTTCGATTTTTACCAACAGCAGAAACCGCGTGAAATTCCCCCGCCTCAGGGCAAGCCGGTCACCATCATCGACCTCGACGAGAAAAGCCTGGCCGAAATCGGCCAATGGCCATGGCCGCGGACCACCGTCGCCAAGCTCATCGAGAACCTTACGCAGATGGGCGCCGCCCTGGTCGCCTTCGACATCGTGTTCGCCGAGCCGGACAGGATGAATCCGAATAAAATTCCGGATACCGTGGTCGGCCTCGACAAGGCCACCAAGGCCAAGCTTAGGGCGCTTCCCAGCAACGACGAAATCATGGCCCGGGCGATCCGCAGAAGCCGTGTCGTGTTGGGCCAAGCCGGTTTCTGGGAGAAGCTGGAGACCAAAATGGGCCCGCCGATCAAGAAATCCGTGGCACTTCTGAAGCAGGGTAAGAACGTCAACCCTGCCCTCTTCCTGTTTCAGTTCCAGTCGCTGATCCGCAACGTACCGGTGATTGAAAAGCCGGCCGCCGGCCACGGCATTTTTTCCCTGGTGCCGGAACGGGACGGCATCATCAGAAGGGTGCCGACGCTGTTCGTCTATGAAGACGGACTATATCCGTCGCTGTCGATCGAGATGCTGAGAGTCGCGTTTAACCGCAAATCCCTTCTGGTCAAGGCCAACGCCGCCGGCATTACCTTTCTGGGCGTGCATAAGAATCTCCAGATTCCGACCGACAACCGCGGCCGAGTGTGGCCGTATTTCTCGAAAAGCGACAAATCCAAATACGTATCGGCCAAGGACGTGCTGAACGGAACCGCCGACCCGGCGCTGATCAAGGGCAAGCTGACCATCGTCGGCACGTCCGCGGTCGGGCTTCTGGATATTCGCGCCGTGCCGACGGAGCCCGTCATCCCGGGGGTCGAGGTGCATGTGCAACTGATCGAGGCGGCGCTTCACAAGGCTTGGCTGTCGCGGCCCAATTATTTCATCGGCGCCGAGCTGGCGTTGATCCTGTTCGGCGGCCTGGCGATGATCATTCTGGTCCCTTGGGCCGGCGCCAAATGGACCATGGGGCTGTTCCTGCTTGTCGCCGGCGGCGCCGGGGGGTCGTCATGGTACCTGTTCGCCGAACACCGGATGTTGTTCGACGCCGGCTATGCGGTCATATCGATCCTGCTTCTCTATACCGTCCTCACCTATACCAGTTACGCCAAGGAAGAAGCCCAACGGCGCCAGACCCGGGACGCCTTTTCCAAATATCTTTCGCCGGACATGGTCAGCCGCGTCGCCGAGAACCCGGGCGAACTCAAGCTCGGCGGCGAGGAGCGCGAATTGACATTGTTGTTCTGCGACGTGCGCGGCTTTACCACCATTTCCGAACAGTTCGACGCCGTCGGCCTGACCAGCCTCATCAACAAGCTGCTGACGCCGTTGACGAACGAGATTTTGAAGCGCCTGGGTACCGTCGACAAGTACATGGGCGACTGCATCATGGCGTTCTGGAACGCGCCCTTGGACGATCCGGACCATGCCCGGAACGGCTGTCTGTCGGCGTTGGCGATACTGGACGAAATGGGCCCCTTGAACGAACGCCTGGAAAAAGAGGCGGAAGAGGAAGGCCGCAAGCACATCCCGTTGAAAGTGGGCCTGGGGCTAAATTCCGGGATGGCGGTGGTCGGCAACGTGGGATCCGACCAGCGTTTCGACTATTCGGTGCTCGGCGACATCGTCAATCTGGCGTCCCGGCTCGAAGGGCAAAGCAAGTCTTATGGCGTCGACATCGTCCTCGGGCACGATACCTGGACCCAGGTGCCGGATATGGCGACCATCGAGCTGGACCTTATTCAGGTCAAGGGCAAGACGGTTGGGGTCAACATCTTCGCCCTTCTCGGCGACGATGAGATGGAACAGAGCCCGGATTTCCGGAACCTGCGCAAAAACCACGAAATAATGATCGCCACCTACCGGGCCCAGGAATGGGACAACACCAAGGCGAAGATCAAGGAATGCCGAACCCTTTGCGAGCCCTATGGGCTGGACTTCCTCTACGACCTCTACGAATCCCGCATCGCCGACTTCGAAGTCAATCCACCGGACCCCGATTGGGACGGCGTCTTCATCGCCGCCACCAAATAGGAGCGAAAGGCGGTATTTTTGTTCCCGGCCGCCTACGCTTATCCCCGCAGGGCGTCGGGAATCGTTGACGATGCCCCACATCGCCGGCGGCTTCCTTCCTTGCCCGGCGAAAAGCGGACACGATCTCCATGGGTCTTTATCATTGATCCTTGGTATTATTTCGACGTCATCACCCAGACGCCGTTCCAGTCCTCGGGCGGATTTTCCTTCAGGTGCTCGCAACGTTCGATGTAGGTCTGCGCCAGCTTGTCGCTGTCGTTGGCCTTGATCGCCTCCTGGAAGCGGCCGACGCCCTTGTCCCACTCGCCGGCGCGGTAATGTTTCACCCCTTCGTTGAAGTAGTTCACGTTATCCATCAGGTTGGGGTAGGTCTCGTCGGTGTGATAATCCAGCACCTCGTAAACGCCAACCGGCTCGGTCTTGCCCTTGACGATGACCAGGTCGATGTCGCGCAACTTGTACGTTCCCTTCAGCTTGGCCTTGGTGAACTCGCTGATCAAGACGCGCGCCGAATACTGCTTGCACGCCGATTCCAGCCGCGCCGCCAGGTTCACGCCGTCGCCGATCATGGTGTAGTCCATGCGTTTCGGCGAGCCGATGTTGCCGGACACCACCATGCCGGTGTTCAACCCGACGCCGTGGTCGATGGGGTCTTCGCCGCGGGCTTCGCGTTCCACATTCCATTCCCAAAGCTCGACGATCATGGCGATGGCGGCGCGCACGGCCCGGTCCTCGTCGTCCTCGTGGGCGACGGGAATGCCGAACCCGGCCATGATGGCGTCGCCGATGAACTTGTCCAGCATGCCGCCTTCGCGGGTGATGCAGTCGACCATGATGGTGAAATAATCGTTGAGCATGGCGACCGTGCCCTGGGCGCCGAGGGATTCGGTGATGGTGGTGAAGCTGCGGACGTCGGAAAACAACACCGTGGTTTCGCTGCTTTTGCCGCCGAGAAATTCCTTGTCGCCGCCTTCGCCCATCAACTGATCGGCGATGCCGGGGTCCATGTAGCGCGACATGGTTGATTTCATCCGTTTTTCGGTGCTGATGTCCTCGATCATGATCATCGAGCCCAGCTTCTTGTCATCCTCGCCGATCAGCGGCAGCAGGTTGACGTTGGCGGATATCGTTTCTTTCTTGTCCTCGTCCCCGAATTCCAGTTCCGCGTCCATGCGGACGTCCAGTTCCATGGTTTCTTCGACCTTCTTGACCCGCTCCATCAGCCACGCATTCGGCCCGGCGAAGAACTCGTCCGCCTGCTTGTCGAGGATGTCGTCCAGCGCCACCCGCATGATGCGGACCCCGGCGGCGTTGCAGGTGACGATCTTGCCGTCTTCGTCCATGGTGATGACGGCGTTGGTCATGCTTTCCAGCATGCTCTCGTTGTAGTTCTTCATGTTCTGGACGTCTTCGAACAGCTTGGCGTTCTCCAAGGCGATTGACACCTGCGCCGTGAACGCCTTCAGCCGCTGCTCGTCCTCGTCCGTGAACGACCCGCCGCGCCTGTTCAGGACCTGGGTGACGCCGATGGTCTTGCCGTCCTTGTTGACGATCGGCACGCACAGGATCGAGCGCGTGAAATAGCCGGTCTTCTTGTCGAACTCCGGGTTGAATCGGAGGTCGGCGTAAGCGTAGGGGATGTTGACCGTCTTGCCCGAGGTGAACACGGTGCCGGCGATGCCCATGTGGTTGGGAAGCCGGATTTCGCCGATCGAATCGCCCATGGCGACGCGGGAGAACAGCTCGTCGGTCTTTTCGTCGTTGAGGAACAGCGTCGAGCGGTCGGCGTCGAGCATCCTTGTCGCTTCGCTCATCACCTTGGCCAGCAACGTCCCCAGTTCCAATTCCGACATGACGTCGGACACCACGTCCAGGAACTCCATCTCCTTTTCGCGGTTTTTCTTCATCCGTTCGACGAACTGGGTGCTTTGCAGCGCCGCCGCCTGGGTGGTGATCGCCTCCAACAGGTTCAGGTCGTCCGTGGTGAAGGAGGCTTCCTTCTTGTTCAGCGCCTGGGTAACGCCGATGATGTTGCCTGTGACCGTCTTGACCGGGGCGCAAACGATGTTCCTGGTCTTGAAGCCGGTCTGTTCGTCGATCTTGCGGTTGAAGCGGTCGTCTTTATAGGCGTCGGCGATGATTTCCCCCTTGCCCGATTGGAATACCGCGCCGGCGATTCCGATCGTGTTGAGCATCCGGATTTCGCGCGATAAGTTTCCCTGGGCGACGCGGGAATAGAGCTCGCCGGTGGCGCCGTCGTTGAGGAACAGCGAGGCGCGCTCCGCCCCCAGTTCATAGGCGATCATCTCGACCAGGGTCTTCAGGACCTCGTCCAGGCTTTCGATCGCCGCCACCCGGCACAACACGTTGAGCAGCATTTCCGCCTGCTGCAACTTCTTGTCGGCCTGGCGCATGAGGGTCACCCGGTCGGGGGCGCCTTGACCCGTATCGGCCTGGGGTTGCGCGGCTCCGGCCTGGCCCTGCCGCGCCGCCTGTTCGGCGGGAACGTTGCTTGCCATCTCTATGCCCCTCCTTGGGCTTCCATTTTTTCGCGCAGGGCGGCCGCGGTTTCCTGCAACTGCTTGATCTCGTCGCGCGACGCGCGTTCCAGTTCCTGTATCTGGTCTTCGTACTTGCCCTTGATGGTGTCCAGTTCCTCGCGCAGCGCCGAAACGTTTTCCTTGAACTGGTTGGCTTCGTCGGCGCCGTTGGCGACCGCCTTCTGGACGCTTTTGTCCTTCTTGAAGCTTAGATCGTCGAGCTCCTCACGCAGGGCCTGGGTGGTTTTCTTCAACTGCTGGATTTCGTCGTTGTCGCGGACAACGGTCTCCTGCACCGCCTTGTCCTTCTCGAAGCTCTGGTTGTCCAGTTCCTCGCGCAGGATCTGGGCGGCCTTCTTCAACTGCTGGATTTCGTCGTGAGAATTGGCCGTCGCCTCCTGGACGGCCTTGTC
The DNA here is from genome assembly GCA_002686255.1 of Rhodospirillaceae bacterium. Classification (GTDB taxonomy): domain Bacteria; phylum Pseudomonadota; class Alphaproteobacteria; order Rhodospirillales; family Casp-alpha2; genus Casp-alpha2. Next base: position 13,639 of record NZAZ01000100.1, on the reverse strand, counting down.
TTTCTCGAAATTGAGATTGTCCAACTCTTCGTGAAGCGCCGTCGCCGTTTCCATGAGCTGCGTCGCTTCGTCGGCGGCGTCGGCGACGGCCCGCTGCACGCTTTCCTGCATTTCGTACCGCAGGCCCTCCAACTCCTCGCGCAGCGCCGCGATGGTGTTCTTGAGGTGGCGGATTTCCATCCCCGCCTGATGCAGTTCGTCCGCTTCGGACTGCTCTACTTGGGTCGGCTCGTTCATCGGCTGCCTAGTTTCCCCCGTTAGAGGCTGTTTTCCCGTTGTTGGCGGGGATTCTCGCGCCCACGGCGTAAGGCGTCAAGAGTCCGCGGTTTTTGAGGCCTGCCACTTCGAGCACCGGGCCTGTTCGCGATGGTAGTTCTCCGTCGTGTCGATGCGGTCGTTTTCCCGGTCCATGACCTTGTTCATCTCCTTGAACAGCGGCTCTATCTTTCGTTGCAGGGCTTTTTGGATTTTGGCCGCCGCCGTTGGAATCCTCAGGCTTCCCGACATGACGGTTGAATGTTGCCCTTGTGGGAAGGAAAAGGCAACGCGGGGGCACGGTAAGAGGGTATGGGCTGGTTCCGGGGTTCGGTCAGACTTGATAGGGAAAGTCAACCGCCTCGATCCGGGCCGTTTTGGCCAAAAGGCGTTGGTGGATGGATTCCAGCAGGCCCTGGCGCAGCACGTTTTGGCGTTCCGCCAATACGGTCCAGGCGGGACAAAGGGGGTCTTCGCGTTTTTCGCTGTAGTTGTGATGATTGTCGTTCTTGATGATAAGCCCGCTCTCGGTATCGATTTTCGAATAGGCCGACCGGGTGGCGCATCCGCCCTGGCACAGGTCGTTGGCGTAAAGGTCGCAAACGTCCGGCGAACACACGTAGGTGCCGTGGCCTTCGGCGAATTCGGTCCGGTAGCGGGCCAGTCTTTCGCTTCCGGCCAGGGATTTAAGGGAAAACCCGTCATCGAAAACATTGCCAAAGGTGTAACGGTCGGTGGCCGTCCGATCCGGCGATTCGGAACACGCGGTGACGTCGCCGCTGGCGCGGATGTGCAGCCCCGAGCGGTTGCGGTTGCATGATTTGTTGTAGGTAAAGGCCGACCACGGCGTCCAGTCGAGTTCGAAGTATTTGCTGTCGATTCTGGCCAGAAGGTCGTAGAGGACCTTCACGTGCGGCGAGTGGATGCCGGCTTCTTGGTCTTCGTCCTCGGCATTGCCGCAGTAATGGACCGGCACGATGGAGTGGTCGAAACCGTTCTCCATGACCCACAGGTGCAGGTCGATCATGCCGTCGAAGGTCGTGTGGTCGAGGACGGAATTGACCACCAGCCGGAGTTTCTGGTCCCTTCCGTAGCCGGCATTCATAAGGTTCCGGTAGCCCTCCTGAATTTTCCGGAAGGCTCCACTTTGGTTGACTTTGTATTCCTGAAGTTCGGCGTTCAAGGTATCGCCCTTCGTGCACAGGCCGACTTCGAACTCCGCGAATCGCTCGGCGATTTCGGGGGTGATCAGGGCGACGTCGTCGAAAGTCAGGATTTTCGTGGGGGTCCCCATCCTGGCCGCGGTTTCGCGGATCATCTCGACGATCCGGAAAAAATGAATGCCCCGCGTTCCCTGTTTGCCGAGGGCCGGGTCCCGGTACATCAACGGTTCGCCGCCAGTCAAAACGAAAAGCTGCACGCCGGACTCCAAGCCTTCGGCCGTAAGCCGCTCAAGGATATTGAACGGCAGGTATTCCTTCATCAATGGACCGGATTCGGCGAAACACCAAGTGCATTCGAAGTTGCAACCCTTGGTGATCATGAAATCCAACGAGGTGATTTTGGCCCCGTCCTGGATCATGCGGATGATACTTTCCGGCGCCACGCCGCCCATGCCCGGGTGGAGGTCAACCACCGCCCCCCTTAGTTCGCGGATTTTCCTGATTTCCTCAGGTGTCAGGGAGAAAACCTTTTCCCCGACCGCAGGCGGGAGAAGGGGCTTTGTGAAGATCGGCCGTTTCGGATTGAGGCCGGGATTGATCAACTCCCGGAGAGTCGCGGTCATTTCGATCCTGTTTTTTCCGGCCATGGCCCCTCCGTCCGGCTTCCCTTTCCCGGCCCCCGGTTTGCGGGCCGGGATCGGATTTCCTAACAAACTTCCAACCCGGATACATTAACGAAAGTCAAATACACGTGAAACCGGGTAATGCATCAGTTTGAATTTTTCTTGTAAGGCCCGCGCCGCCGGGATGGTTCTGACCGTTTCTTCGCTCGTTGTCGCATCGGGCACCTATGTTGGATTCTATCCACTGGCCCGATTTCCTTGGCTCCCGATGGCCCCTGTCCGAAAGGGTCGTGGATTTCCCTTTTTTGGCGGCCTCGCGTTCGCCCTTGCGCCCGCCCCGCCTTCTGCTTAAACCATAATGAAACGATAAACGAAGCGGCCCAACACGGAGGATATCCCATGGACGCCAAGGTGTTCGACAAATCCCGGCTGCCCAGCCGTCACGTGACCGAGGGGCCGGAGCGCGCGCCGCACCGGTCGTTCCTTTACGCCATGGGGCTGACGGAAACCGAGATTCACCGGCCCCTGGTCGGCGTCGTCACCAGTTGGAACGAAACCGCGCCGTGCAACATCACGCTCCAGCGCCAGGCCGGGGCGGCAAAGGAAGGCGTCGATGCGGCCGGAGGCACGCCCAGGGAATTCACCACCATCACCGTCACCGACGGCATCGCCATGGGCCACCAGGGCATGAAATCGTCGCTGGTCAGCCGCGAAATCATCGCCGATTCGGTGGAATTGACCATGCGCGGCCATAGTTACGACGCCATGGTCGGCATCGCCGGCTGCGACAAGTCGCTGCCGGGCCTGATGATGGCCATGGTGCGCCTCAACGTGCCCAGCGTTTTCATGTACGGCGGCTCCATCCTTCCCGGCCGCTTCAAGGACAAGGACGTGACCGTGGTCGACGTCTTCGAGGGCGTCGGCGAGCACCGCGCCGGCAAGATGAGTGACGAAGAATTGCATGAGTTGGAATGCGTCGCCTGTCCGGGGGCCGGATCCTGCGGCGGGCAGTTCACCGCCAACACCATGGCCTGCGTGTCCGAGGCCATCGGCTTGGCGTTGCCCGGGTCCGCCGGCACGCCCGCAATCTATGAATCCCGGGACGAATACGCCAAGGCGTCGGGCGAGGCGGTGATGGCGTTGCTGACCCAGAACATCCGGCCGCGCGACATCGTCACCAGAAAGGCGCTGGAAAACGCCGCCGTGGTCGTTGCCGCCACCGGCGGGTCGACCAACGGCGGCCTGCACCTGCCGGCGATCGCCAACGAAGCGGGAATCGACTTCGACCTTTTGGAGGTGTGCGAGATTTTCAAGAAAACGCCCTACATCGCCGACCTCAAGCCGGGCGGAAAGTACGTGGCCAAGGACATGCACGAAGCCGGCGGCATGCCGGTGCTGATGAAGACCTTGCTGGACGGCGGCCACATTCACGGCGACTGCATGACCGTGACCGGCAAGACCATCGCCGAAAACCTGGAAGGCGTGGAATTCAACGACGACCAGGACGTGATCCGGCCGGTGAGCAATCCGCTGTCGCCGACCGGCGGCGTTGTCGGGCTGACCGGCAACCTGGCCCCAGACGGGGCCATCGTCAAAGTCGCCGGCATGAAGAACTTGCAACACACCGGCCCGGCCCGGGTGTTCGAAAACGAGGAGGAATGTTTCGAGGCCGTGCTCAAGAACGATTACGCCGAAGGTGACGTGCTGATCATCCGCAACGAAGGCCCCCGCGGCGGCCCCGGCATGCGCGAGATGCTGTCGACGACGGCGGCGATCTACGGGCAAGGCATGGGCGACAAGGTGGCGTTGATTACCGATGGCCGGTTTTCCGGCGGCACCCGCGGTTTTTGCATCGGCCACGTCAGCCCCGAAGCCGCCACCGGCGGGCCCATCGGCCTGTTGAAGGATGGCGACGTCATCACCATCGACGCCGAGACCGGCACCATGGATGTCGATCTCTCTGACGAGGAATTGGCTGAGCGCAAGAAGACTTGGAAACCGCGTCGGAACGATTACCAGTCCGGCGCCCTTTGGCGTTACGCGCAAACGGTCGGCGAAGCCCGCCACGGCGCGGTTACCCATCCCGGCGCCCGCGGCGAAGCGCACGTCTACGCTGATATCTAGGCGGAGGAGAGAGCTAATACCAAGAATCAATGATAAAGACCCCTAGAGACGGCTTCCTTCCTGCCCGGGGAAAAGCGGACACGATCTCTATGGGCCTTTATCATTGATCCTTGGTATAAGGAGAGGGTCTCCATGAGCGAACCGACCAACCCCGACGATGGCCGGGAATTCGAACGCAAGGACGTTCTTTTCTCCGCCCGCCTTCAGGTCGGGGACAAGACCCATGGCTGCAAGATAATCAATATTTCGCTTGGCGGCGCCCAGGTGCATCTTGGCCGGACGTTGAAGTCGGACGAAACGGCGGTCCTCGAAATCGAGCCCTTCGGGTCGTTCAACACGGAAATCCGCTGGAGCGCCAACGGCAACGTCGGCATCAAATTCAACGACGACCAGACCAAGGTGGCGGAACTTATCATGGCCATCGCCACCTACGCCTGATACCAAAGATCGCTGATAATGATTCATAGAGATCGTGCAGGCGAGTCGTCGGGCAGAAGGAAAGTTGCAGGCGATGCGGCACATCGTCAAAGCTTTCCGACGCCCTCCGGCGGCTCGCCTGCGCGACCGGAACGGCGGCTTGCCAAGGCTTTCGGACAGCGTCGTACACACTTCACGATGCCCCACATCGCTACAGCGTGCGTTCCTAGCCGAAAACCTTGGCAAACCGTCTCTATAGGTCATTATCAGCGATCCTTGGTATAGCCCGGGTCCCGTTTCCTTGCCCTTACCTTTGGACCTGGACTTCATCCGCGGGCTTTATCCATCCCGCTGCTGGGACTGGGCGTTTTTCGAGAACGCCGGCGGTTCCTTCGTGCCCGAAAGCGTCGTCAACCGCGTCACCGAATACATGCGCGAAACCCAGGTCCAGCCCGGCGCCGTTTCGGAATCAGTCGTCGTCACCGCCCCCGTGGCCACCGCGTGTCACCGTCGGCGCGGTTGCGGACGCGGCGGCCTTTTTCGGCCCCTTGTCCTCCGGAATGATGTGGATGTCGCGCTGCGGGAACGGGATCGAGTATCCCGCCGCTTCGAGCTCGACCTTGAGGGTCTTTTTGAGGTCCCAAACCGCGGCCCAGAAATCCCCGGCCCCGGCCCAGGCCCTGAGATTGATGATCACGGCGTTGTCGCCCAGTTCCTCGATCATGACCAGGGGTTCCGGGTCGTCCAATATGCGCTCGTCGCCGGTCAACAACCCCATCAACAGGTCCATGGCGCCGTTGACGTCGTCGCCGTAACCGATGCCGACGGTGATATCGAACCGCCGCGTCGGGTTGCGGGAAAAGTTGGTGATCGGGCTGTCCCAGATGATCTTGTTGGGAACGATCAGGCAAAGACCTTTGCGGGTCTTGATTTCGGTATTGAACAGGCCGATTTCGACCACCGTGCCGGCGATGCCGCCGGCATCGACGTAATCGCCGATGTTGAACGGCCTGAGGAACAGCAGCATCACCCCGGAAGCGACGTTGGCCAGCGTGCCCTGCAGCGCCAAACCGATGGCCAGGCCGGCGGCGCCTAGGATGGCGATGACCGATGTCGTCTGCACCCCGAACTGGTTGAGAACCGCGACCAGGACGAAGACCATGACCACGTACCAGACCAGCTTGGCCAGGAACGGTTTCAGGGTTTCGTCCATCCGGGGCACGCGTTCCAACGCATGCCGGACGCCGCGGCGAGCCCAGCTTGCGACGGTCCAGCCGACGATCAACAGAACAATGGCGCCGATGATGTCCAGCCCGTATTCGACGGTGATGGCGACGACCTCTTCCACGATTTCCAGAGTCTGCTTTTCCATGGTTCCTGGCTCCCCGGACGATCTTAGCCTGCCGCGGTCAAGCGGCCTAGGGCCTCATCCATCTTGGCGCGCTGGTTGATCGCGTCTTCGAGCTTCTCGCGCTCGGTTTCGACAACCGCTTCCGGCGCGTTGGCGATGAATTTCTCGTTCGCCAGCTTCTTTTCGAAGCGTTCCACCTCGGCGTTCAGCTTGGCGATCTCTTTTTCCAACCGCGTCTTTTCGCTGTCCAGGTCGATGACGTCGGCAATGGGCAGAATGATCGTCGCCTCGTCGATAACGTCCTGGATCGCCCCCTTCGGCACCTCGCCATCCAACTCCTCGAGCGACGACAGCCGCGCCAGGCGTTTAATCAGATCCTGGTGACGGCCCATGCGGGCCTCGGCCTTGTCGCCGGCGTCCTTCAATTTAAGCGGGATTTTTGCCTTCGGCGGCACGTTCATTTCGGCGCGAACGGCACGGACCTGGGAAATCAGCCGCACGACCCAGTCCATTTCGGCGTTGGCGTCGGCATCGACCAAGTCCTTGCCGAGTTTTGGCCATGCCGAGGTGATCAGCGGTCCGTCGCGGCCGCCGTCGGCCATTTGCTCCCACAGCTCCTCGGTGACGAAGGGCATGATCGGATGCAACAGATGAAGCAATTGATCCAGCGTCCACGCCGCCGTCGCCCGGGTTTCGGCTTTCGCCGCCTCGTCATCGCCTTCGAGGATCGGCTTCGTGAATTCCAGATACCAGTCGCAAAACGTGCCCCAGGTGAAATGATAAAGGGCCCCCGCCGCGTCGTTGAAACGATAAGCCTGAAGGGCGCCGGTCATCGCCGCCTCGGCGTCCCGGACCTTGCCGATGATCCAGCGGTTCACCGTATGCCGGGCGGCGGAGGGATCGAAGCCGTCGACGGGCGTGCATTCGTTCATTTGACAAAACCGGGCCGCGTTCCAGAGCTTGGTGACGAAATTGCGGTAACCTTCGACCCGGCTTTCCGAGAGCCTGACGTCGCGGCCCTGCGCGGCAAGGGCGGTGAGCGTGAAGCGGAGCGCATCGGCGCCGAATTTGTCGATCAGTTTCAGCGGGTCGATGATGTTGCCCTTGGATTTCGACATCTTCTGGCCTTTTTCGTCGCGCACCAGGGCATGGATGTAGACGGCATGGAACGGCACTTCGTCCATGAAATGCAGGCCCATCATCATCATCCGGGCGACCCAGAAAAAGATGATGTCGAAACCGGTAATCAGCACGTCGGTCGGGTAATAGCGCTTGAGTTCAGGCGTCTCGTCTGGCCAGCCGAGGGTGGAGAACGGCCACAGCGCGGACGAGAACCAGGTGTCGAGAACGTCTTCGTCGCGCTCTAGCTCGACCGGTTTGCCATAGGCCTTCTCGGCCTCGGCCAGGGCTTCTTCCTCGGTTTCCTCGACGAAGATCTCGCCGTCGGGGCCGAACCAGGCCGGGATTTGATGGCCCCACCAGATCTGGCGCGAGATGCACCACGGCTGGATGTTGCGCATCCATTCGTAATAGGTGTTTTGCCACTGATTGGGCACGAAGGTGGTGCGGCCCTGCTCGACCGCCGTGATCGCCGGCCCGGCGAGCCTTTCGGCATCGACGAACCACTGATCCATCAGCCACGGCTCGATGACGACGCCCGAGCGGTCGCCATAGGGGATGGTCATCGGGTTTTCCCCGACCTTGTCGAAAAGCCCAAGGGATTCCATCTCGGCCAGGACCTTTACCCGGGCCTCATAGCGGTCCATGCCCCGGTAGGCTTCGGGCACGTTGTCGTTGAGACGCGCGTCCTGGTCGAAAATGTTGACCATCTTCAGGTTATGGCGCTTGCCGACCTCGAAATCGTTGAAGTCATGGGCCGGCGTCATCTTGACCGCGCCCGAGCCCTTTTCCGGGTCGGCGTATTCATCGGCGACGACGATGAGCTTGCGTCCGACGATGGGCAGAATACAGTTCCTGCCCACCAGGTCCTTGTAACGGCCGTCGTCGGGATGAACGGCGACGGCGACGTCGCCGAGCATGGTCTCGGGCCGGGTGGTGGCGATGGTGACGAATTCGCCCTCGCGGTCCTCGATGGGGTACTTGAAGTACCACATTTTGCCCGTCACCTCGCGCTGTTCCACCTCCAGGTCCGAAATGGCGGTGTGAAGCTCGGGGTCCCAGTTGACCAGCCTTTTGTCCCGGTAAATCAGGTTTTGCTTGTAAAGCTCGACGAAGACCTTGCGCACGGCGCTGGAAAGGCCGGCATCCATGGTGAAACGCTCGCGCCCCCAATCGCACGACGCGCCGAGCCGACGGAGTTGGCTTGTGATGGTGCCGCCCGATTCCGCCTTCCATTCCCAGACCCGCTCAATGAACTTCCCGCGCCCCAGGTCATGACGGGTTTTACCTTCTTCCGCCAACTGGCGTTCGACGACTATCTGGGTGGCGATTCCGGCATGGTCGGTTCCCGGTTGCCAAAGCGCGTCCAGCCCCCGCATCCGCTGATACCGGATAAGGATGTCCTGTAAAGTGCTGTTGAGGGCATGGCCCATGTGAAGGCTGCCGGTAATGTTGGGAGGCGGGATGACGATGGCAAACGGATCGGCGTCCGGATGTTGGCCGCAGGCGAACGCGCCCTTGGACTCCCAGGAAGCATAATGTTTTTCTTCGACCTCACCCGGCCGATAGGTCTTGTCCAGCATGGCTGGCGGGCCTTCTTTACGTTAATGGATCGGGAGATACAACGCCGCCCGTCGCGGCGCAATTTAACCGGGCCAAACGGGGGTGGCTAGTGGATAAAATCTAACAATTCACGCCCATACGATTCCCTATCCCGGCCCCTATCCCGGTTTCCCGGCAGGAGAGCGCCCCAGGACGCCCCAAAAAACGCCCAGGGGGCCCCGTTTCCCAAGTTCGCCGGATGCGTCGCCCGACGCTTGTGATGAGCCCGCATCACCACGTATCGCACGCCTTTCCGGATGAACTTGGCCGGATGAACTTAGGGAGCCGTCGCATGGGGTCAATATGCTGGATTCTATCCACTCGGTCTAATCGGAAGATTCTTCGGCCCGGTTGATCATGGTGTCGATTTCCTTCTTCACCAGGCGCTCGATCAGGTAAGAAAGATTGCGGTCCAGCCATTCCCTGAGCAGGGGCTTGAGCATTTCACGCACCATGCCTTCCAGGGTCATGTTCCGGCCCGCTTCGTCGATGGCGACGTCGCGCCGGTTCAGAATCGCCTTCGCCAGTTCCGCCAGAACGTCGGTCGAGGCATTGATCGCCGGCCCTGAAACAATGTCCGAGGTGACCATTTCCGGAGTCAGTTGAAGCACGTTCTCCATGGACGCTGGCATGGGCGGCAGAGGCGGCGGAGGCACCGGTTCGGGTGCCGGCTCTGGCGCCGCTTCGGGCTCGGGTGCCGGCTCGAGCTCGGGTGCCGCTTCGGGTTCCACCTCGGGCGCCGGCTCGGGCTCGGGTGCCGGTTCGGGTTCGGGCGCCGGCTCGGGTTCGGGCGCCGGTTTGGGTTCGGGCGCCGGTTCGGGTTCGGGCGCCGGTTCAGGAGCGGCCTCGGCCGCTTCCTCGGCTTCCTGCTCTTCCTCGGAGAGAATCCGGCGAATGGACGCCAGGATGTCCTCCATCGAAGGCTCTTCGCCGTCAGCCCCTTCCGCGCCTTCCGCAGGTTCCGGTGCTTCTTCGCTCATGAAACGTCCATTTGACTTGTTTGGGCATTCCCCCGGGTAGCAATGCTACCCCCCAAAAACATTAATAAAAGGTATGATACCGGCAAGGGAAACACCAGCAGGATTCCTCATCCGCTCCTTGTCCGGGCGGCAAATCTCCAATCTTTCTTTCTCTCCCGACATGCTATTCGCTCCCGCCAGGGCTGCCGCCGAACCATTTATCCCGGACTTTCCGGTAATGATCGACGGGGTCGTAGGCTTTCACCGGCAATTTCAATTCCTTGGCCGTCAACCGGCCCATGGCGGCCTTCAACTCGAAAACAGCCACCAGTTCGTCCCGCTGGGCGCTGACATGGGCAACGCGGGAATCCAGGAGTTCCTGTTCGGCGTCCAGGACATCCAGCACCGTCCGGGAACCGACCTGGGCTTCGCGTTCGACGCCTTCCAGGGCCACTATGTTGGCCTCGTTCTGGGCCTTGAAGGACTTGACCCGGGCCCGCGCGGTGACCAGCGATTCCCAGGCTTTCGTCGCGTTCTCGACGGCGTCGCGGCGGGCCTGGTCGACGGCCTGCAACTGTTCGGCGACATCCTGCTTGGCCTCGCGAAGCCGGGAAAAGACCTCGCCTTGCTGATAGAGGGGAATGGTCAAATTGAAGGTTACTTCTGCGGATTCGGATCGCCCGGTTTCGCCCGAGGTTTGCAACCCCCGGGACACCTCGGTGGCAAGACTGAGGCTCGGCAACAGTTCGCCTTTTACTTCATCGACATTATCCAACAAGGACAACCGGTCAAATTCGGTGCTGAGAACGCCCGGGGCGTTGACCGCCGCCACTTTGACCGCCTCGGCCTTGCTTTCAACCTGGCCAGGGGGTTGGACCGGGGTGTTAAGGTTCCGGGGCGCCTCGGCGCCGACGACGTTTCGATAAGTTGCCCGGGAAGCCTCAAGATTTCCTTCAGAGTTGATGCGGTCCGCTGCCGCCCCGGCCAGGCGGGCCTTGGCCTGGTGAACGTCGGTGCGGGTGATCTCGCCGACCTCGAACCGGTCGCGGGTCGCTTCCAATTGCCGTTTCAGGACCTGTTCGTTGTTGGTATTGAGCTTGAGGACCGCCTCGTCCCTGAACACATCCAGAAACGCCGTCGCTGCGATCAACAACACGTCTTGTTCCGTTTCCGTCAGGCGGGCGCGTTCCGCCAAAATGGCGTTTTCGGCCTCGCGGGTCGCGGCGATGGTCCGCCCGCCCCGGAAAATCGGCTGGGTGAGAGACAGGCTGAGGGTCCTGGGTTCGCGGTGTTGACCAGTGTCCGTGGTGCTGATGGAGTTCCTGACGCTCTCAAAACCGGCACTGCCGGATATTTCAACACTGGGCCGCCAATTGGAAAGCGCCTGCGGCACCTGCTCGTCAGTAGCCCGGACCTTGGCCCTCTGGCCAAGCAGCGTCGGATTATTGAGATAAGCTGCCGTTAATGCGTCCTCAAGAGTCTGGGCTTTCACTTCTCCCGGCGCCAATACGAACAAGCAGAGAGGAAAAACCAGATGTCTAAGAACGCCCGGCAAACGCGCAATCATGCCGCTTGCTCCCCTCTGCCCGGTCATCGCGTCGTTGCGTCATTGGTCCAACTTTACCTGCCTCCCAACTCCGAGGTAAAGGAACGTGAGTCGCCCCGGTTGGGCGTGCAGTCCTTAAGTGCAAGCAAACACTATACTTTTAGGGGATAGGTTGACGGCGGCCGGCGGTCCTGGAAGCAACTTGAAAACGCCGCCCGGTGCGGTTTCAGCCATTTATGGGAGCACCGATTCGCGGCGAGCGTCATCCGAGGATTAAAAGGACGGCGGCAAAGGGGCGCAAAGTTTTAAAAAACGAAGGATTCCGAAGGTTCGAAACCGGGCAGTGGCGGCGTGCCGGCGTCGAATACCTCGCGGCTGGAAAGCTGGTCATGGTGCCGCGTCATGAGCATGGCCTTGCCGACGCCGTCTTCGGAAATGACGGCGACCAGTCGGCCGTCCTCGGCCAACTGCGAGGAAATGGCCTCGGGGACATCGGCGACGGCGCCATCGAAGAAGATAACGTCATAGGGGGCTTGCTTCCGGTATCCATTTTCCAGGTGGCCTTCGATGACCGCTACGGTATCGATGCCGAGGCCGGACAAAATTTGATTGGCTTCTTTTGCCAGGCCTCCGTCGCTTTCGACGGCGACGACGGTGCCGGCCAGATAGGAAAGCACGGCCGCCCCATAACCGGTGCCGCAACCGACGACCAGCGCCAGGTCCTGGGTTTTGGGTTCGGCCGCCTGAATAAGCCTGGCCGTGATCAAGGGCTCCATGAGATACCTTCCGCCGCTGAGCGGAATGGCCTCGTCAACGTAAGCTACACCCTTGAATTCGGTCGGCACGAAAGCTTCGCGGGGTATCGCGCTTAAGGCGCCGATAAGCCTTTGGTCGGTCACGCGATTGGGGAGGATCTGACAATCCACCATGTTTTCGCGGGCGGCGGCGAAATCCATTGAGGGAACCTCCAAAAGCCATTTCGCTTCGACTGTTTATAGGGCGCGGCTAGGCCGATGACAATGGCCGCCGCCGTTCCGGCCGCTTGACCGGGGCCGGGGCAGGGTCTAAGTTCCCCTGCCCGTCGCCGGTGCGGGCCACGTAAAACGTCGCTGGCGCGGTGGCGGAGTGGCTACGCAGCGGCCTGCAAAGCCGTGTACACCGGTTCGATTCCGGTCCGCGCCTCCAAAGTTTAATCCGGCGTAGTTCAGTTGGTAGAACGGTGGACTGTTAATCCATATGTCGCTGGTTCGAGTCCAGCCGCCGGAGCCAGATAAATCAAGGGGTTAGCTAGAAATAGCTGGCCCCTTGATTCATTTAAAATCTAATGAGTACCCACTGAGTACCCACTAGAAAGGGGCGATTTACCCGACCACTTCAGGCTTCCACTGCTAGTACCATGCTCTACGTGGCTATGCAATCACCTCAATGCGTCCCATAGGCGCTGACGTTAGACAATCCTTTGTTACGAAACAGAATCAGGCGTTCCAAATGGTTTGTTGACGGACACGAGATACCAACATTTATACGTGGTAATCCCTTGCTCCACGGAAAAACTGGGTCATCCAATAGACATGTGCGCCGACGGCTGCGGTGGGCAAAAGAAACCAAGTCACGTCGAATAGAGCCAAAAATAGGACGATGAAGCAGAAATCGGCTCGCGACATTTCACGTAAAATAAAGACGGCCCACTGCTTCACCTCCTTGGGTGCGGGGTGGGCCTCATGGTGGGACCTACCCGTCGAATCATATTCCTTGCCGAGTTGTCGTCGAAATCGAGAATCCATATAGATACCGATAAAATAGTTGATACTCCCGCCCGCAGCACCAAACAGGCCGAGCCACAACCACAGATTCTGCCCAGTTTCTTGAGCGACGCCCCATCCCAGACACGCAAAGAACCCCGCGTGTACGACCCAGTCAACGAAAGTGTCGTACTTTTCACCGAACTCTGAGCACTGATTCTTGGCCCGCGCCACTTCACCATCAGAATTGTCGAGAATATAGCATAAGAGGAAAAGAAGAGCGCCAACAAGTGTCGTTTCATACGTTCCTTTGGCCAGATACCAACAAGCTCCCCCCCCGGCTAGAAAAGATGCGGTCGTCACTTGGTTCGCGCTAATCGGCAAGCGAATCAACAGGGGGGAAACCCTAAGCGATATTTGGCGTATCAGCGGAAAAATCGAAACAGTTATCAATTTAATGAAAATCACTGGCCTGTTCCTTGTTCCCCAACTTGCATCAGTCGTCTCATGGATCATTCCGCCGCCGCCACCTTGCCGTCTCGCAGAGATTTGCACAACGGGCTTGAAAGTCATTATTCACGTTAATGTAGATGTCATGAGGGCCTTGAGAGAAGCCGCAAGTCCAACTGGAAACATGGTCATCCCCGGCAGCAGCAGCGGCAAGGGCATCTTCGAAGTTCATATACCGCTTCCTTTCATCCGTTCGTTAAATCAATTAGCATCAAGCTGACTGATACT
>NZAZ01000099.1 GCA_002686255.1 Rhodospirillaceae bacterium | reverse complement strand
TATTGATTCGATACTTTTTTGATTCAGACACTTCGAAAAAGCAATGTCTTATCATTCATTCATTCAAGAGAAACAAGGCCGTTGTCGGCCACAAGGCTTTTGTAACGGAAACATGCGACACTGCGAATAAAGTGCAGTTTATAACCGATGTGAACCTTGAAACAGCTGTACATGCCGACTCCAAAGAAATCTTCGCAATAGAGCAAAGGCTTGAACGTAACGGCTTTATGCCGGAAACGCTGCACGGGGATGCCGGTTTTGTTAATGGCGATTCCATTTTAAAATCCGAGGTAAAAGGAATCGACCTCGCTGGCCCGAGTTCAGGGCGTTCACAGAGCCTGGAAGATTTTGCATGCGAGGAACGCTCCTTTGACATAGCGGATTTTGAGGTTGAAATCGATAATGAATCAAAAAAGATAACGGTATTGTCCTGCCCGCAAGGGCAACAATCCTTAGGTCAAAAACGTAGTGACAAGACGGGGAAAATCTTGGTGCATTTCAAGAGTGCTGTTTGCAAGTCCTGTGCTGAACAACATCGATGCCCAATTAAGATAGGCGTGCGTAAATCCACCTTGAATGTAACGGAAGAGCAATACGCCGGAGCGATTCGCCACCATGAATACATGGGGAATGCCGAATACCGGAAAGAATGCGGTATTCGTGCCGGTGCGGAAAGCCTCGTCAACGAAGTGGCCAACGGGCATGGTGCGAGAAAATCCAGGCACAGGAATCAGAAGGGGGCCAAGGTCCAATTATTTTTTGCCTCCATTGGCTGTAATGTGAAGCGTTACATCCAACATATGCGGAAGTGCGCCCAAAATGCGCCGGAAGCGGCCGTATAAAGGGGGAAATCCCTTCAGTTTTGTGATTTTATGCAAAAAAAAGGCAGCTGATGAATTTTACCCGAGAATCCTCAGGAACAAGAATTGTTATCCGGAGTCTAGTAGGAATGATTCCTGCTAGAGTGATTTCCCAAAGCCTGTTAAATCAACAGGCTCATATATTTACTTATTGATGAGACAGCAATGGTTTGGTATAGTCTATGTGAGCCTTTTCTTTTTGATATTATTGTGTTTTTCGCAATTCCCAATATACCAGAAAAAAAGCCTTTTCACGTTAATGTGCTATTATTTTAGTTGTTTACGCTGTTTTTTTGTGGTATAAAATCAACTCCGAAACTTGAGAACTTTATTATCATGCGTTCACTTTCTCTACTCATTTTTGTAATTTGCTCCATGGTGACCAATGCAGTCGCTGCTGATCTGATAAATGATCAGAAAGGCTCAAGATACCGTGCAAGAATCGGTAACAACGAATATATCACCCTGGAATCCGATCGCTCCAGTGATTCATTTGTAATCATACAAGACGACCAACGTCTAGGATGGATAGGATTTACCCCTCAGAAGGTCGGGTTGGTATACTGGCTGGTCAACCTCAGTGATACTTCGCTTCAATACTCCGTTGGGCTCAACGACACTGTTGAAAAGAGAAATGTCCACACACTCGCCCCGCAGGAAGCAGCCAAGGCCGGCCTGCTTGACTCCCAACCCGTTGACATCGAAAATATTTTCATCAAGGTAGAAGCAGCAGACTAGTCTCTCTGCAATGATATATGGATAAAAAAACACAGTTTAAGATAAAGGCGTTATGCAACGGGAATTAAAATTACTCAAAGAAAGCTCGGAATTTTCGTCTGTATTCCGCAACGAACCGGCAGTCAAATTTGGCCTGGGCGGCCTCACCTATCAGTTGTATTTCAACAAGAAGTATTGTGAGGAAGACCTAGAGAAGTGGTACAACGGATTCCAGTCCGATACAAACGATGACAACGCGATCCGTATAGCTTACCTGACCAAAGACGATCTCTCGCCGGAACTGTATGAAGAGCTGGTCGACCAGTCGCCTAATTACCGAAACGTGCAGGTGATTACAGAAAACCCTCTTCTGGATGAAGAAGAAGTCGCTGTGTTCCGCTGGGATTTCAGGGCCATTGTCAACAAAAACACACGGCTTTGCAGAGTGTATTTGTTAAATCAGGTTGCAGGTTCTATCGATGCTATTGCCCGCATTACCGGTGCCCTGCTTTATGTTGAACGAAATGCCTTTCTCATTCATGGCTCTTCAATCGTCCATGACGGTAAGGGCTATCTGTTCACCGGTGTCTCCGGAAGCGGTAAATCCACCATCGCCGAGTTAAGTGGAGCAACGGTTCTCAATGATGAAATCAGCCTGATTCAGGTTTCTCAAGATGGAGAGGCCTATGTCCATGGCACTCCGTTTTATGGAGATCTGAAACAGGGAGAAAATAAACATGCCCCACTGCATGGCATGTATCTCCTGAGCCAAAGCGACGATGTCTTTATTGAAGAGGTCGAGGAGATGAAACAGCATCTCAGCCTGTTACGCAACATTATCTTTTTTCAAACAGATCTTAACAGCTTTGACCAGATTAACTCAATCGTCGAAAAGACCCTGCAATGCACGCCTTTGAAGATGCTGCATTTTGAGAAGAACAACAGATTTATGGAGGCTTTACCTTCGTATGGATGAAATGAAAATTACAGAGAACTCAACCGTTCAACGGGCAGAGCAGGTCGCATCACGATCTATTGCAGGCAAGATGGTACTCATGAAGGCCCCGATTTCCACCTTAAACACCTTAAACGGTGTGGCCGGGTTCATCTGGGAGCAACTGGAAACACCAAAGTCTATCGGCGAACTGGCATCATGCCTTGCCGGTGAGTATGAGGTGAGTGCTGAAGAAGCGGAGACTGATCTGCTGCTCTTCGTTAAAGACATGGTACGCAGAGATTTAATCGAGATAAAAGGGTGATAGATGTTTGGGGGGAACATGTTGGCGGAGCTGAAAAAGTCCGCCTATGAAAATCAGATTCCACTGACGGTTAATGTCGAGCTCACCCATAAGTGCAATCTGCGATGTCAACACTGCTATGTCGATTTTGATTCAACCCATATTTCAGCAAAGCAGTGGCAATCTATTCTGGATGAGCTGGCAAAGCTTGAAACCCTGGTACTGACTGTCAGTGGTGGCGAGCCCATGCTGCACCCTGAATTTGACGAAATCTACAAATATGCCCATGCAAAGGGTTTTGGTATCCGGCTGTTTAGCAATCTGCTGCCGGTTGATGAAAAAAAGCTTGAACTCTTCTCCAGGTTCAAGCCATTAAATGTGCAGACCTCTATCTATGGTCACACGGCAGAGTTGCACGACGAGATAACAACCGTTGCCGGCTCGTTTACCAAAACCATCCGGGCATCTGAGCAGTTGATTGACATGGGCATCCCGGTGATGTTCAAGACCACCTGGATGCGCAACAACTTTGCTTCGTATCAAGCCATAGAACAAATGGCAGAAGAACTCGGTGCAACATTCCAGGGAAGCGTGAGGATCATGATTGCGCGTGACGGAGATGAGTCAAACACAGCCTTACGCCTTACCCAAAAGCAGCTTACCGAACTCTACAAGCTATCGAGTCAGGAAGAACAGGCTGGCTGGTCTAAGCCGCAGGACGAGCAGGATATTGACACAAACCAGGAGACAAAACCGGGCATAGATTACCCCTGTGGAGCAGCCATAGTCACCATGCGCATAGGGCCAAACGGTGATGTGTTCCCGTGCGTACAATATGACAAGGCCGCTGGAAACGCCTTGACTGAACCGCTGGAAAAGATCTGGCACGAGAGTGAGTGGTTTACCTATTTGCGGAGTTTGCGGCAAAGCCAGGCATCAGAGTGCAATGCTTGTGAACTCAAAAAAGACTGCTTTCGTTGTCCAGCCGATGCGTATCAGGAGACGGGCGATCCTCTGGGCTGTTCGATTGAGGCAAAAACTCTGGCCGAGGCATATATCATTGCCCAGAAAGAGGTGGCCGAGGTTTCATAAGCAACTGAGTTTTTAGCAGGTCGCTCACAGGCGACCAGGAATAGATACCATGCGCAAAGCATGGGATACCATGTAGTTTAACGATCAACCAGTAAAGGAGGAAAAGTATCAATGGAGCAGAAAATCGAAACCAAAAAAGAGTATGAAAAGCCAAAAGTAGAGAGTGAAGAACTCTATGAACGTACAGCTCTTGCTTGCAGTGGTAGTACTTACTACAACTATCGCTACAACCTGAAAGACAACAGCGGCAGCTGCGGTTATTCCGACAGTTAATCCGTTCTTTCATTGCTCTTCAATCCACATAGTCGAGGCGCAAGTTTATTGAACAAACACCACCTGTTCACTTCAGTTCAGTCTGTAATAATGCCTCAGGAAGAGAAACTCGCTCTGGTTCAGGCCGAAATGGATCTCTTTCTTGAGGCATTAAAGAAAAATGACCGCCTCTTTGTCAGAAATCACGGCAACGGCATGCGAAATCTTTTTTACGCAGGAGATTTCATCGGTGTCATTGACGCAGAAGCGCAGGTATTGGAAACCGGCAGAATCGTGCTCGGACGAAATGAAAAGTTTTTTTCCGGTGCCCGAATTCTTTCCGGAAATGATCAAGACGGCTGGAAGATAAAGACAGATTGCGGGTATGGAAAGACAAGAACCATGGCCCGAGAAGATATTTTAGCTGTAGTAGACAGCTTCCAGGTTGGTGGCCAGATATATCTCTTATGGCATGATCAGCGCTCAAAAGAGCTGAATAAGAAAATAGCCGTTCTCTCAGGATATGTTTTGCCAGTTTCACCCTTTGTTTTCTTGAGCTATATTAAGCGAAAAATATATAAATGGCGAGTACGAAAAACGCAACTGCTCTTAAAAAATCATATAGCCCGCACCCAGCAACCCCTTCCCTGTAGTCAGATTTAATGACCGGTGCCACAGTATCGTCGATGAAAAATTACACTCACCCACTCGCTTCCCATGAACAACTCAAGGGATATAAACCGGTTTTTCCGCGCGGGACTTCCATGCGTCCCTTCATTAAAGGCGGCGATATTGTCTGGTGTCAACCAAACGCCCCCGAATCCCCAATTGAAATTCAACCAGGCGACTTGCTCTGGTTTAGAAATGAAGATAACGGCCAGTTCATTCATCGGCTAACGGCGGTTATTGATGATAGCGACAATGCCGCAAAAACCGTGATAACCCGTGGCGACCCAATGGTTATCAGTGAAACCATCAAACCAAAGAGGGTTCTTGGCAAAGCGGTGTATGTAGAAGCAAGAAACGGCTGTCTCTATTCTTTGAATAAGGGCTGGACGGGCAAGTTGTGTTCGCTATACGGTAAACTCACCGAGCTCCTCCACACCGTGGATCGCATGGGCAAGAACGGCTCGCAATACGATGATCGTAAGCACATGTTTTTTAAAGGGCGGCTGTTTAAACTGTTTCTTCCCTTTATTTTGCTGCCTTTCTCAGTCTTCTTGAACGTTTATCTCACCCTGGCCGGTCTTCTGCAAAAACAGCAGCGTCTTGAGCGACATCAACGAAACATCCAGCTGCTTAAGGGTGTATTCAACCGGGAAATCCTGCCGAGCATGCTTACACCGCAAGACATTCAGCTTCTCATCGATCACGAACTGGCAGGGTTGTACGGCAGTGAAGAAAACTATCAACACCCGGCCTGGCAGAATCTCAGAGACCAGAAGAAGCGACAACTGTATATCATCATGCAGTTACAGTTCTTCTGGCAGCAGCTTCTCAAGAAATGTGAAGAGTCAGATATTGCGATCATCCCTCTCAAGGGGCTATCACTGTCCTTGTCTCTGTACGATTATGACCCTTCGGTCAGAAGAGTAGGTGATATTGACCTGCTGATCCAAATGGATAAACTGGCTGATTTTGCAACAATATTAAAAGAGTTCAATTATTTCCCCAAGAAGACCCAGGCCCTCAGTTCCGACTACCAGAATATTAAGCACAAGGCAGAATTTATCTGTAGAGACCCGCACTTTCCTGATCTCGACATCCATACCGCGGTAGTTGTGAAAAAAGTCCTGACCCACTTTACAGAACTTACCATTGATGAAGTCTTTGACCGGGCTGTAACCAGAACGTCTGAAATGGGAGGATACAAAGCCCTGCATCCGGTTGATGAGTGGTTGTACCTTGCCTACCACCTGGTACTGCATCACCGCATATCGGGGATAAAGTGGGTTCTTGACCTGAAACTGCTACTTGATCAGTTTGACGAACGGCAATGGGATGAACTCCTTGTTCGAGCTGAAGCAAGCGGTCTCAATAAAACCGTCAACGCTGCCCTGCATGCGATTGAGCTGTTCAGCACCCTTCCTGAATTTTGCACCAAGCGCCCCAAGGACAGGCTCGGCTTTTTCGGCAAAATTGCACTGGACGACGCCCTCAACAGCAAAACCTTGCTTAAAATGAAAAACAAGCATGGTGGCGCGGGCCTGCTTTCTAAACTGGACGCCGGAATCTGGGAACTGCATTTTATCGATAAAACCGAGAAACAACTCAAATCGGTTCCTCGTTTCATGTTTCCGTCGTACGCCTTTTTTACAACCATCTTTGGGGCAACACCGTTTCCGCTTTACTGTCTGGCCCTACCATTTGTGCCGGTATCCACCATTTTACTGTCAACACTCTATGCGGCAAATGGGCTAGTAAAATCTATCCGACTACGGCAAGGCAATGGCAAATAATCTGCACAATTTTGCACAGAAAAGGCTGCGCTTTCTCAAGCGACCTGTTTTTCAGCTCGCCCGCAGACGCTGGAAAATCTTTATCACCGTGACCATTCTCTCAAGTCTTGCCTCGCTTGCCTCAATGACAATACCATTTGTGGCCAAGACAATCATTGACCAGCTGGGAGAAGAGTTTGCTTTTTCTTCCTTCGCATTCATGTCGCTTCTTCTTATCGCTGCCATCTTTTTCAGAACGGTTATTTCTGTTGTTATCCTCTTTATTACAACCAAACTCCGTTTCAGCCTTATCCAGGAACTTCTAGAGGAGATTTATTACAAAATTCTCTGTTTATCCCCGACCAGGGCCTCCCAGTTCCAGAGCGGTACCCTTACCATGCACCTGCTCAATGACGTGGAGATGCTGATTACAGGGATCGAATCGCTCTTGACGATTTCTATTCGCTATCCACTGGAATACATCGGCCTGCTTGGGGTACTGCTTTATATCAGTCCTTCACTCTGTCTTCTCTTTTTCATTGCCGGTTTAAGTGTTGCCCTGTTTTCTGTGATCAAATCAAAACAGCTTGGCTCATCACAGCTCAACAGAAACAAGGCAAAAGCCGGACTTTTTGGAACAGTCAATGAAAACATCGTTTTTCTCAAGTTGATCAGGGCATTTGACAAAGTCGATCACCGGATCGCCAAATTCAGGGATCAGTTTCAACAGCTGGTTGTCCTTGAAAAAAAGTTTATCTTTACCCAGGCTGTCTTTAACCTCCTGTCAGATGGTCTTGTCGCGATATTTATTTTTATTGCCCTACTCTTTGTCGGTCTGCAGTTATCCTCGGGCAAGCTGACCCCTGGCTCGGTCACAGCGGCCCTTGTCGCACTGGTAACAATCAGCTCCAGCCTGAGCAAATATTCGCGGGCACTGGGTAACCTCAAAGCATCGATGCACGCCGGCAGGTATATAGAAGAGATTACCCGATCTGAGGAGCAGAAATCACACACCCAATCCCCACAACTCCCACTCGATCAACCCATCACCCGTATCACCTTTGAAAGCTTAAGTTTTACCCACGGTACGCGAACAATTATTGACCAGGTACATTTAACCGCTGAGCCCGGTGTACCGATTATAATGATGGGAGAAAATGGCGCCGGAAAGTCTACCCTCATAGATCTGCTCTTTGGTCTCTACGAACCATCAGGCGGAGAAATATTGTTTAATGATCACAACTACTCTACCATTAAGCGTAGTGATATCCTCGAAAGGATGGCGCTGGTTCCACAAATCCCGGCGCTTTTCAGTGAAAGTATCGAGTATAACCTTCTCTTTGGTGACCTTTCTTCAAGAAAGGTCGAACTCACTGATATTATGAATAAAACCGGTATCAACCAGTTCCTTGAGAAAAAGGGTTGTGATCCTGGCTATAATGTCGGTGATCGCGGCAATACCCTTTCACCGGGTGAAATGCAACGGATCAGCCTTGGCCGGGCGATGCTGAAAAAGCCCGATGTGCTCATAATGGATGAGCCGACAAATAACCTGGATGAACAGACGATAAAAATAATCTGGCAGGTTATTTTTGAATACGCCAGGGATCATATAGTTTTGGTTATTTCGCATAGCCATCCCCCAGCATTGGGCAGGGTAAATCTTTTTCGACTTGAGAACGGCAAACTTCAGGCCATGGATAACGACACTACCAAAAACTGAGATGTATTTGTTGACACAATCACTCTTACTTTAACACCTGATCGTACCCATGAAGATACAACTTCTTTTTCCACCGCATTGGAGACCGACCCAACCCTATCTCAGCCTTCCTGTTCTTGCATCCCATCTCAGGAAAAACGGTTTTGACGTTGCGCTTCGTGATATTAATGTTGAGTTTTTTGACACCATCTTAAGCCCTGAATATCTTCAGGCAAGCCTTGAATCTGTCCGTGAAAACCTGAGCGCATTGAGTTCGGCACCGAATCTCTCCGATCAGCAGGTGCGCCGACTCAAACACCTCTTTCTCCTTGAAACCCATGCCGAGCAGGTTATCGGTAAAATAAGAGAAGCCAAGCGAATAACACGCAGCAGCGAAGCCTTTAACCACCAGCAATTTCGCTATGCCAGCCAGATTATTGCCGATGGCCTTGAACTTGCGACAGCCAAAAACAGTGAGGTCATTCTCTCCTTTGATCTGTATCGCGATAAATGGGACCCCACTGTATCAGCCGATGTTTACCAGGCCATCCAGGCACCCGACAGCTTCTTTGCCCGCTTTTTCAGGCAATACACCCTTGCTTCCATCATCAATACCAAGCCCGATCTTGTTGGCATCTCGATTAACTCTATAGCCCAGCTCATCCCCGGATTGATCCTTGCCAAACTTATCCGGCAGCAGTGTAATTGCCATATCTCAATCGGCGGGACACATTTTAGCTATATTTTCAACAGCTCAAGTACATTTGAGCCACTGTTTGACCATATTGACAGCCTGGTCTTATTTGAAGGAGAAATCCCCCTGACAACTCTGGCAGGCAGGATCGCCAACAATGAGAACTTCCATGACATAGACAACATTATTACAGCCAACAATCTGCATCATCAACGGCCACGAACGCGGTCACAGGTTGATCTTTCAACCAGTGATGATCCAAATTTTGAGAGCCTGCCGCTTGATCTCTATTTCACCCCTTCAATCATCTATCCTCTACAAGGGTCGAGGGGATGTTACTGGAAACGATGCAAGTTCTGCGACTACACCTATGAATCACCTCATTATCGACAAAAATCGCCAAGCCAGGTTCACCATGAAGTTTTGAGTCTGCCTGCTGTCCAGGAGCCGCGCTTTGTTCACCTGGTTGATTCAGCACCGACGGTCAATGGTCTGCTTGAGCTGGCTTATATGATACGCGATGAGGAAACAGAGGTTTACTGGGCAACCATGATTCGTTTTGAGAAACAGTTTGAAGACCCTGCAATCCTCGAAAAACTGTATCACGCAGGCTGCCGTGTTCTTGAATTCGGCCTCGAATCAGGCTCGCAGGAAGTCCTTGATATGATAGACAAGGGAGCGGCGTTAACAACGGTTAAAACAATTCTTGAGAACTGCCGCCGGTCGGGCATTTTTACCGTGGTTTTTCTTATTGTGGGGATGCCTGGTGAGACTTCGGCTAACATTGAAAAGACCATAGAGATCATCCAAACTGAGCTGGGGGATCTCATTGACGCCATCAGCCCCAACCGGTTTGCGCTGAAAAGACACTCTCTGTTTGGTGTTGAATTGCAGCAAAACAGCCCTGTGGACCTCCACCAGCCAGGTAAAGACTGGTGTGACGAGCTCATCCTGCCCGATACGCTTACACTCAGCGAGGAGGAGATGCGCGGTTATCTTAAAGAGATTAACAGGCTCAAAAAGACAAAACCTGCTGAACAACTCTTACGCGGCACCCTATGGGATGTATCTTACCTGCTGCAGTACGTCTCTCGTCACCCAGATGCACTCGCAGACGCCGAACCAACCGTAGCGACAGCAGAACAGCACTAAATCAGCCTGGTTCTGCATCACTCAACTAACGAATAAGGATAGATTGTGTGAGCGTAGCGAACCACGATCTTATCCAGGGTTGAACAAGCCCGGTCTACTATAAAGGAAAAGATTGCGGCCATGAGTTTCTCCGGGCGTTTTCCTGTAAAAGGAGACACTTTTGCCCATCTTGTCATCAGAAGCGGGTGATTGAATTCGGTGAATGG
>NZAZ01000098.1 GCA_002686255.1 Rhodospirillaceae bacterium | reverse complement strand
GTGTCGAAGCCTCATCCTGAGGAGCCGGCCAGCGGACGGCGTCTCGAAGGATTGTTGGAGAAAATCCACTTTTTCAGCAGCCTGCTAGAGCGCTATCTGGCTAATTGGGATCAATTTGATGGGTGCAAATCGGGTTTCCGGGCAGGCGCGGCGCGATGCGCGATGTGGGGCCCTGGGGGCACGGGGGTGTCCCCCGGAAACCCCGGGGGGCGAGCGTCGCAACGCACCCGGGGAGACGATTTGCCCCACCGAAGGCCGGGTGCCTTTGCGTCGTGGCGGCGTTGCACTTCTTTGCCGATGTGCCGCATCGTCAGGCGAAGCGCGCCTGGCCACGCCGCAAACTCATCCCGGTCAAATGGTTCCAATTAACCAGATAGCACTCTTATGATTGCCGAAAGCGCCCCCCGATCAGGTTCCACCCATGGACGCTGAACCCGCCGACGCCCTTTACACCGAGGACGACGGCGCCTTCGAATTCGAGCCCACGGGTTCCAGGCTGATGGAAATGCGCTCAGTTGAATACATGGCCGCGCCCCATGCCTGTTGACCCCGAGAGAAGCACCTGTTAGCAGTGACCAGAGCTAGAACTTTGCGGAACGCGATTTTCGGCCATATATATCCCTTAACTGATGAAACGGACTCTTTTGCCTGTAGGCGAAATATTGCTCTTTCCCGGTTCGCCAGGAGAAATGCCCTGATGGAAACCATCATCCTCCCGGACGCCCAGGCGTTGAAGGAAACGGACCTCGATCCGTCCCTGGACCCATGGGCCGAAATCGACCGCCTGAGGCGCGAGAAGAACGCCGTCATCCTGGCCCATTACTACCAGGACGGGGAGATTCAGGATCTGGCCGATTTCGTCGGCGATTCCCTCGACCTGTCCCGACGGGCGGCGGCCACGGGCGCCGATATGATCGTTTTTTCCGGGGTCCGCTTCATGGCCGAGGTGGCGAAGATCCTGAGCCCCGAGAAAACGGTGGTGTTGCCCGATGCCGACGCCGGCTGTTCGCTGGAGGAAACCTGCCCGCCCGACGACTTCGCCCGTTTCCGCGCCGCCCATCCGGACCACATCGCCATCACCTACATCAATTGCTCGGCCGAGGTGAAGGCGCTTTCCGACATCATCATCACCTCGTCGAACGCCGAACACATCATCAACCAGTTGCCCGAGCGCCAGCCGATCCTGTTCGCGCCCGACAAGCACCTGGGCACCTATCTGGCCCGCAAGACCGGGCGCGAGATGGTCCTGTGGGACGGCACCTGCATCGTCCACGACCAATTTTCCGCCCGCGAGCTGGTGAAGCTCAAGACCAACCATCCCGACGCGCCCATCGCGGCGCACCCGGAATGCCATCAGGGCATCCTCGATCATGCCGATCACATTGGTTCCACCCGTTCGATCCTGGACTACGTCATCGCCGCGCCGGAACGGGAATTCATCATCGCCACCGAGCGCCACATCATCCATCAGATGGAAAAGGCGGCGCCGGAGAAAACCTTCATCGCCGCGCCGGGGTCCGATGGAAGCTGCAATTGCGCCGATTGCCCGTTCATGGAGCTGAACACCCTGGAGAAGATTTACCTGGCGATGGTCAACGGCGCCCCCCGGGTCGAAATTTCCGAAGACCTGCGGCTCAGCGCCCTCAAGCCGCTGGAGAAAATGCTGGAGATGTCGCCGCCGGCGCGCTCCGTGCCGCAAGCGGCGGAATAATGTCCACGCCCCAGCCCGACCCCGCCGACGTCAAGGTCGCGGTGGACGCGGCCTTGGCCGAAGACTTAGGGACCGGCGACATCACTACCGAAGCCGTCATTCCCGCCGGCACCCGATTGAAGCTGGTGATGGCCACCCGCCAGGACATCATCCTCGCCGGGCTGCCGGTGGCGATGGAGGTGTTCAAGCGCCTGGCCGCCTCGGCCACGATCACCCTCGAAGCCGGGGACGGAGACCGTCTCCGGGCGGCAGCCGTCATCGCCCGCCTCGAAGGCCCGGCGGCGGGGCTGCTGTCGGCCGAACGGACGGCGCTCAACATCCTGCAGACCCTGTCGGGGATCGCCACCCTGACCGGCGCCTATGCGGACCGGATCGAAGGCACCGGCGCGGTGCTGTTGGACACCCGCAAGACCCTGCCGGGCCTCCGGGCCCTGAGCAAATACGCCACTGCCCTCGGCGGCGCCGCCAACCACCGCCTGGCGCTCGACGACGGGGTGCTGATCAAGGACAACCACATCGCCGTCGCCGGCGGCGCCGGCGAGGCCACCCGCCGCGCCAAGGCCGCCGGGCTGAAGGACATCGAGGTCGAATGCGACACCATCGAACAGGTCAAGGAAGCCCTCGATGCCGGCGCCGACCGGTTGTTGCTGGACAACATGGCGCCGGAGATGCTGCGCCAGGCCGTCGCCGTCACCGGCGGACGGGTGCCGCTGGAGGCTTCGGGCGGCGTCACCCTTGAAAACATCGCCGGCATCGCCGCCACCGGCGTCGATTTCATTTCCGTCGGCGCCATCACCCAGTCGGCCCCGGCCGTCGATATCGGCCTCGATCCGGCCGCCGGTTAAAAGAACAATTCCATTTTATGCAACCCGAGTCCGTCATAATTTTGGACCGATCGGTCCTGAAAATTGCCCCTTCCCCTTGCCCCCGGCTCCGAATCGGGGTACGACGAAAGGCATACAGGGTAGATTTTCCCCAATAACCGCCGTTTTCAAGACGCACATAAACTTGAACCTGGGATGGGATTCATGGCCCGAAACAAGATCGCGCTTATCGGCGCCGGTAACATCGGCGGCACGCTGGCCCATTTGGCCGGTTTGAAGGAACTGGGCGATATCGTGCTGTTCGATATCCTCAGCGGCATTCCGCAAGGCAAATCGCTGGATATCGCCGAATCGTCCCCGATCGAAGGGTTTGACGCCCGCATCCGGGGCTCAAGGGGCTACGGCGCCATCAAGGGCGCCGACGTGGTTATCGTCACCGCCGGCGTCGCCCGCCGGCCGGGTATGAGCCGCGACGACCTGATCGGCATCAACACCCGGGTCATGCAGTTGGTCGGCGCCGGGATCAAGGCCAATTGCCCCGGCGCCTTCGTCATCTGCATCACCAACCCCTTGGACGCCATGGTCATGGTGCTCCGCGACGCCTGCGGGCTTCCGCATAAACGCGTCGTCGGCATGGCCGGCGTTCTGGATTCGGCCCGCTTCCGCTATTTCCTGGCCGAGGAATTCAAGGTTTCGGTCGAGGACGTCACCGCCTTCGTGCTTGGCGGCCACGGCGACACCATGGTGCCCCTGGTCCGCTATTCCACCGTCGCCGGCATTCCGCTTCCCGATCTGGTGCGCATGCGCTGGACGACCCAGAAACGGCTCGACGCCATCGTTGAGCGCACCCGCATGGGCGGCGGCGAGATCGTGGCGCTGTTGAAAACCGGCTCGGCCTTCTATGCGCCCGCCAGTTCCGCCATTCAGATGGCCGAAGCCTATTTGAAGGACAAGCGCCGGGTGCTTCCCTGCGCCGCCTATTTGCGCGGCGAATACGGGGTCAACGGCCTCTACGTCGGCGTGCCCTGCATCATCGGCGCCGGCGGCGTCGAAAGGGTGGTCGAGATCAAGCTCACACCCGACGAAAGGGCGATGTTCACCCGATCCGTCCGCGCCGTCCGGGGCCTGGTCCGGCTGACGCTAAAAATGATGGGCAAGGCCAGGAAAGCCAAACCCAAGGCCAAGACAAGGAAGGCGGCGGCGAAAAAGAAGGCCGCCAAGAAGAAACCGGCGACCAAACGGCGGTCGCGTTAATCCATTCAGGGAACATCGCCGAGACCTAAGGGCATTGGCGATGGGCAAAAGGACTCTATGAACATTCACGAATATCAGGCGAAGCAGTTGCTCCGCGAGTACGGGGTCGCCGTGCCCCGTGGCGGCGTCGCCTTTACGGTCGAAGAGGCCGCGACCCAGGCCCAGGAGCTGGGCGGGCCGGTTTACGTCGTCAAATCGCAGATTCACGCCGGCGGCCGCGGCGCCGGCGAATTCAAGGACAACCCCGGCGGCAAGGGCGGCGTGCGCGTCGTCAATTCGGTCGAGGAAGTCCGCGAGAGCGTCCGCCAAATGCTCGGTCACGTGCTGATCACCAAGCAGACCGGGCCGGCCGGCAAGGAGGTGAAAAAGGTCTACATCGAGGAAGGCTGCGACATCGCCCGCGAGCTTTACCTCGGCATGCTGCTGGACCGGGAAACCTCGCGCCTGACCATGATGGCGTCCACCGAGGGCGGCATGGAGATCGAGGAAGTCGCGGCCAAGACCCCGGAAAAGATATTAAAAGTCTCCATCGACCCGGCCACCGGGATGCTGCCCTATCACGCCCGCAAGCTGGCCTTCGGGCTCGGGCTCGAAGGCAAGCAGGTCGGCTCGGCGGTCAAGTTCATGCTCGCCATGTACAAAGCCTTCAACGAACTGGATGCCTCCATCGTCGAGATCAACCCGCTGGTGGTTACCGCCGGCGGCGAGATCACGGCGTTGGACGCCAAGATGAACTTCGACGACAACGCCCTTTACCGCCATGAAAACGTTTCCGGACTCCGCGACGAGGACGAGGAAGACCCGGCCGAATTGGAAGCCGCCAAGCACGAACTCAATTACATCAAGCTCGACGGTTCCATCGGCTGCATGGTCAACGGCGCCGGGCTGGCCATGGCGACCATGGACATCATCAAGCTCAAGGGCGGCGCGCCGGCCAATTTTCTCGACGTCGGCGGCGGCGCGACCGCGGAACGCGTGACCGAGGCGTTCAAGATCATCCTTTCCGACGACAACGTCGAAGGCATCCTGGTCAACATCTTCGGCGGCATCATGCGCTGCGACATCATCGCCGAAGGCGTGGTGTCGGCGGCCAAGGAGGTCAGCCTCGGCGTCCCCCTGGTGGTGCGCCTGGAAGGCACCAACGTCGAAAAGGGCAGGCAAATCCTGGCCGATTCCGGCCTGCCGATCATTTCCGCCGATGACCTGGGCGACGCCGCCCGGAAGGTGGTCAAGGCCGTGAAGGAGGCTTAAGTCAATGGCTGTTCTCGTCGATGCCGACACCAGGGTCATCTGCCAGGGCCTTACCGGCGCCCAGGGAACGTTCCATTCCGAACAGGCCATTGCCTACGGCACCAACATGGTCGGCGGGGTGACGCCGGGCAAGGGCGGCAACACGCACCTGGACCTGCCGGTCTTCGACACCGTGGCCGAGGCGGTCGAAAAAACCGGCGCCAACGCGTCGGTGATCTACGCCCCGCCGCCGTTCGCGGCCGACGCCATCCTGGAGGCCATCGACGCCGAACTGCCGCTGATCGTCTGCATCACCGAAGGCATCCCGGTTCTCGACATGGTCAAGGTCAAGCGCGCGCTCGTCGGTTCCGGCTCGCGCCTTATCGGCCCCAACTGCCCCGGCATCATCACGCCCGGCGAATGCAAGATCGGCATCATGCCCGGCCATATCCACAAGCGCGGCAAGGTCGGCATCGTGTCGCGCTCGGGCACGCTGACCTACGAGGCGGTGGGCCAAACCACGGCGGAAGGCCTGGGACAGAGCACCTGCATCGGCATCGGCGGCGATCCGGTCAACGGCACCAACTTCGTCGACTGCATCGAGATGTTCCTGGCCGACGACGAAACGCAAGCCATCGTCATGATCGGCGAGATCGGCGGATCGGCGGAAGAAGACGCGGCCGAGTTCATCAAGTCGTCCAAGGTCAAGAAGCCGGCCGTCGGTTTCATCGCCGGCCTGACCGCGCCGCCGGGACGGCGCATGGGCCACGCCGGGGCCATCATCTCCGGCGGCAAGGGCGGCGCCCGGGACAAGATCGAGGCCTTGAAAAGCGCCGGTATCCATGTCGCCGACAGCCCCGCCACCATCGGCGCCACCATGACCAACGCCTTAAAAGGATAAACGTCTACCGCTTGAACGCACGCCGGACCGATTGAACGAGGGAGGGCGCGCCTCCGGGGCGCGCCGAGACGCCATGACAGCACTCGACCCCAACGAATTTCTTTATACCGGCAACCAGATCTACATCGCCGATATGTACGAACGCTTCCTGGACGATCCGGGTTCGGTCGATCCCCGTTGGCAGGAGTTCTTCTCCGGTCTCGCCGGCGAAGCCCGCGGCCCCGTGCGGGAAAAGAAGGGCGCTTCGTGGGCGCCGTCGGACGCCCACATCGTCGGCGGCGACAATCTGGCCCTGCTGTCGGGACAAACATCCAGGGACGAGACGGCCGAGGCGGCCCCCCAGGCGGCGCCGCGCATGGGCGCCGCCTGGGTCCGCGAGGCGACGCGGGATTCGATCCGCGCCCTGATGCTGATCAGGTCGTACCGGGTGCGCGGCCATCTGCTGGCCAAGCTCGACCCCTTAGGCCTCGAAGTGCGCGAGGATCATCCCGAGCTCAACCCCGCCACCTATGGCTTCCAGGACCGGGACATGGACCGGGAAGTCTACATCAACTACGTGCTGGGGCTGGAATCGGCGACGATCCGAGAAATCATGTCAATCCTGCACGAGACCTATTGCGGCCACATCGGCATCGAATTCATGCACATCCAGGACCCGGACGAGAAGGCGTGGCTCCAGGAGCGCATGGAATCCATCCACAACCAGACCCATTTCACCGTCCGGGGCAAGCGCGCCATCCTCGACCGCCTGATCGAAACCGAGGGTTTCGAGAAATACCTGGACAAGAAATTCACCGGCACCAAGCGGTTCGGGCTCGACGGCGGCGAAAGCCTGGTCGCGGCCATGGAGCAGGTCTTCAAGCGCGGCAGCCAACTGGGGATCGAGGAAATCGTCCTCGGCATGGCCCATCGGGGGCGCTTGAACGTTCTCGCCAACGTCATGGGCAAGCCTTTCCAGGCCATCTTTTCCGAGTTCCAGGGCGGCACCTTCCATCCCGACGACGTATTGGGATCGGGTGATGTCAAGTACCACCTGGGCACGTCGGCGGACCGGGTGTTCGACGACCGCACCGTGCACCTCAGCTTAACCGCCAACCCGTCGCACCTTGAGGTCGTCAACACCGTTTGCCTCGGCAAGGTGCGCGGCAAGCAACTGCAACGCAACGATTCCGAGCGGGAAAAGGTGATGGCGCTGCTGCTGCACGGCGACGCCGCCTTTTCCGGCCAGGGCCTGGTGCCAGAGGCCTTCGACCTGTCGAACCTGATCGGCTATCAGACCGGCGGCACCGTTCACATCGTCATCAACAACCAGATCGGCTTCACCACGGCGTCCAAGTATTCGCGCTCGTCGACCTATTGCACCGACGTCGCCAAGATCGTCTCCGCCCCCATTTTCCACGTCAACGCCGACGACCCGGAGGCGGTCGTCCATTGCGCCCGCATCGCCACCGAATACCGCCAGAAGTTCAAGAAGGACGTGGTCATCGACATGATCTGCTACCGCCGCCACGGCCACAACGAAGGCGACGAGCCGATGTTCACCCAGCCGACCATGTACAGGAGGATCGCCGAGCACCCGACGACCTGCGAAATCTACGGCAACAAGCTGATCGCCGAAGGCATCCTCACCCAAGAGGACCTGGAACGGGCGAAGGCCGACGTCAAAAAGGAGCTCGACGAGGCCTTCGAGGCGGCGGCTGCCTACAAGGCCAACAAGGCGGACTGGCTGGACGGCGCCTGGGAGGGGCTGTCGGTGGCGTCCGGCGACGCCCGGCGCGGCGAAACCGGCGTTTCCATGGAGCGCCTGAAGGAGGTCGGCCAGGCGCTGACCCGCATTCCCGACAACTTCAACCTCAATCCGAAAATCGTCCGTCAACTCGAAGCCAAGCGCAAGATGATCGATTCCGGCAAAGGTATCGACTGGTCGACGGCTGAGGCGCTGGCCTTCGGGACGCTGCTGCTCGAAGGCCACCCGGTGCGCCTGTCCGGACAGGATTCCGGCCGCGGCACGTTTTCACAGCGCCATTCGGCGCTCGTCGATCAAACCAACGACGAACGCTACATCCCGCTTTCCAACCTGCGCTTCGGTCAATCGCCGTTCGAGGTCCTGGACAGCCCGCTCTCCGAGGCCGGGGTGCTCGGTTTTGAGTACGGCTACAGCCTGGCCGAACCGCAGATGCTGATCCTGTGGGAGGCCCAGTTCGGCGATTTCGCCAACGGCGCCCAGGTGGTGATCGACCAGTTCGTTTCGTCGGGCGAGCACAAGTGGCTGCGCATGTCGGGCCTGGTGATGCTGTTGCCGCACGGCTTCGAGGGCCAGGGGCCGGAGCACTCGTCGGCGCGGCTGGAACGCTACCTGCAGCTCTGCGCCGAAGACAACATGCAGGTCTGCAACTGCACCACGCCGGCCAGCTATTTCCACGTCCTGCGCCGCCAAGTGCACCGCGAGTTCCGCAAGCCCCTGGTGCTGATGACGCCGAAGTCGTTGCTCCGCCACAAGGGCTGCGTCTCCGAACTCAAGGACATGGCCGAAGGCACGACCTTCCACCGGGTGCTCTGGGACGTGGGCGACGTGCTGGCCGACGACAAGATCAGGAAATTGGTGCTGTGCTCCGGCAAGGTCTATTTCGACCTCTTCGAGGAACGCGCGCGGCGCAAGCGGAAAGACATTTACATTCTTCGGGTCGAACAGTTGTTCCCGTTCCCGAAGCACGCATTGAGCGAGGAAATCAGCCGCTTCAAGAATGTCGAGGAAATCGTCTGGTGCCAGGAAGAACCGCGCAACATGGGATCGTGGAGCTACATCTTCGAGCCCCTGGAAGAGACGCTGATTGAAATCGGCGCGCCTGTGACCCGGCCCGCCTATGCCGGGCGGGCGGCGGCGGCGGCGCCGGCGGCGGGGACCATGAAACGGCATCTCGTGCGCCAGGAAAAACTGGTCGGCGAGGCCCTGACCATCGACAAGGGGCCGAAAAAGGCGGCTAAGCCTAAGACAAAGAAGAAGAAATAGAAGAGGCGAGGAAGAGAAACATGGCTATTGAAATCAAGGTTCCCACGCTCGGCGAATCGGTGACCGAAGCGACGGTCGCCAAGTGGTTCAAGGCCGCCGGCGACGCCGTCGCCGTCGACGAGGCCCTGGTCGAGCTGGAGACGGACAAGGTCACGATCGAGGTCAACGCGCCGGCCGCCGGCGCCCTGAAAAGCATCTCGGCGGCCGAAGGGGCGGAAGTCCTGGTCGGGGCGCTGCTGGGCGTCATCGACGAAGGCGCCGAAGGCAAGTCCACCGGGGCCGAGGCCCCGGCCCCCGCCCCCGAGGCCAAAGAAGCAGCCAAGGAAGAGGTCGCGGCCGCCGAAGCCAAGGAAGAAGCGCCCGCCCCGGCCCCGGCCGCCGCCGCGCCCGCCGCCAAGCCCCTGTCGCCGGCGGTGCGCAAGCTGGTCGAGGACAACAATCTTGACGCTTCGGTGATTCCGGCCACCGGCAAGGGCGGCCGCCTGACCAAGGGCGACGTCCGGGACTTCATCGCCCAAGGCGGCGCGCCAAAGGGCGGGGCCGCCGCCCGGCCCGCCGCCTCCCCAGCCGCCGCACCGGCAGGACCCCTGCCGCCGCGCCCCGAAGACCCGCGCGAGGAACGGGTGCGGATGAGCAAGCTGCGCAGGATCATCGCCGCCCGGCTGAAGGAGGCCCAGAACACCGCCGCCATGCTGACGACCTGGAACGAGGCCGACATGGGCGCGGTAATGGATTTGCGCGCCACCCACAAGGAGGCCTTCGAGAAGAAGCACGACGTCCG
The DNA here is from genome assembly GCA_002686255.1 of Rhodospirillaceae bacterium. Lineage (GTDB taxonomy): Bacteria > Pseudomonadota > Alphaproteobacteria > Rhodospirillales > Casp-alpha2 > Casp-alpha2. The sequence goes on along the minus strand of NZAZ01000098.1, from coordinate 3,362 downwards.
GCTCGGCTTCATGTCGTTTTTCATCCGCGCCGCCTGCATCGCGTTGAAGGAATGGCCGGCCGTCAACGGCGAAATCCACGGCGACGAGATCATCTACAAGAACTACTACAACATCGGCGTCGCCGTCGGCTCGCCCAAGGGCCTGGTGGTGCCGGTGCTGCGCGACGCCGACAAGATGAGCTTCGCCGAGATCGAAGGCGCGATCCGGGACTTCGGCCTCCGCGCCCGGGACGGCAAGCTCGGCATCGACGAGATGTCGGGCGGCACGTTCACCATTTCCAACGGCGGCGTCTTCGGGTCCCTGAATTCGATGCCGATCCTGAACGTGCCGCAGTCGGCGATCCTGGGCATGCACAAGATCGACAGGCGCCCGGTCGCCATCGGCGACGAGGTCGTCATCCGGCCGATGATGAACCTGGCGCTGAGCTACGACCACCGCATCGTCGACGGCCGCGAGGCGGTGTCCTTCCTGGTGCGGATGAAGGAATGCATCGAGGACCCGCAGCGCATCCTGGTCGATGTCTGAACGAGGGCACGGACAATGAGCGACGCTTACGATCTCGTCGTTATCGGCGGCGGCCCCGGCGGCTACGTCGCCGCCATCCGCGCCGCGCAACTGGGCCTGAGGACGGCCGTCGTCGATAAACGCGGCTCGCTCGGCGGCACCTGCCTCAACGTCGGCTGCATCCCGTCGAAGGCGTTGTTGCAGTCGTCGCACCATTTCGAGGTCGCTGCCGAAGAATTCGCCGGCCACGGAATCAAGACCACCGGGCTGACGCTCGACCTCAAGACCATGATGGGGCGCAAGGACAAGGTGGTCCGGGAGCTGACCCGGGGCGTCGAGTTCCTGATGAAGAAGAACAAGATCGATTACGTCGTCGGCGAAGGGCGGATCACCGGCCCCGGCGAGGTCGCCGTCAAGCCTTCCAAGAAGGGAGACAAGAAACAGACGCTGAAGGCCGAAAACATCATCATCGCCACCGGCTCCGAGGTGATGCCGCTCAAGGGGGTCAAGATCGACGAGAAGCGGATCGTCAGTTCCACCGGCGCGCTCGATCTCAAGGGTGTGCCGGAGACGCTGGCCGTCGTCGGCGCCGGGGTGATCGGGCTGGAGTTGGGCTCCGTGTGGCGGCGCCTGGGGGCCAAGGTGACGGTGGTCGAGTTCTTGGATCACATCCTGCCCGGCATGGACTCGGAAGTCTCGAAGCAGATGAAGCGCATCCTTTCCAAGCAGGGCATCGAGTTCAAGCTGTCGTCCAAGGTCCCCGCCGCCAAGGCGTCGAAGGCCGGGGTGACCTTAAGCATCGAACCCGTTGCCGGTGAAAAGGGCGGCGGCAAGAAGGAAACGCTGAAGGCCGACGTGGTCCTGGTCGCCATCGGGCGCCGGCCCTACACCGGGGGCCTGGGGCTCGACAAGGCGGGCGTCGAAATGGACGGCCACGGCTTCGTCAAGGTCGACGAGGACTTCCAGACCAACGTCGAGGGCATCTTCGCCATCGGCGACGTCATCGGCGGCGCCATGCTCGCCCACAAGGCCGAGGACGAAGGCGTCGTCGCGGTCGAGATCATGGCCGGCCAATCGGGCCACATCAATTACGACACCATTCCCGGCATCGTCTACACCTGGCCCGAGGCCGCCGGCGTCGGCAAGACCGAGGAACAGTTGCAAGAGGCCGGCATCGACTACAAATCCGGCAAGTTCCCGTTTTCCGCCAATTCCCGGGCCCGCTGCAACGCCGACGCCGACGGTTTCGTCAAGATCCTGGCCGACAAGGCGACCGACGCGGTGCTCGGCTGCCACATCATCGGCCCCGAGGCAGGCGACCTTATTCAAGAGGTCGTCGTCGCCATGGAGTTGAGCGCCTCGGCCGAAGACATCGCCCGCATCTGCCACGGACACCCTGGTTTATCGGAAGCGGTCAAGGAGGCGGCCATGGGCGTTGACGGGCGGGCCGTCCACATCTAAATGAGCCAATCCGGCAACAACGGCTGGTCGAACCAGCTTTTCGGCGATCTCATTGACGCCGGCGTGACCCTGTTCACCTACGTCCCCGACGCCGGCAACGCCAAGCTGATCGAGCTCGCCAATTCCCATAACGAAGCCCAAACCGTGCTTTTGACCTCCGAGGAGGAAGGCGTCGCCGTCTGCGCCGGCGCCGACCTGGTCGGCAAGCGGGGGATTTTGTGCATGCAGTCGTCCGGCGTCGGCAACTGCCCCAATTTCCTGTCGTTGGTCAAGGGCGGGGGGTTCCCGATCCTGATGATGGTTTCCATGCGCGGCGATTACGGCGAACAGAACCCGTGGCAGCACCCCATGGGACAGGCCGTGGAGCCGATCCTGCATGCCCTGGGCGTGCTGACCTTCCGCGTCGAGGCCGCGGACGGCCTGAAACCGGCGACGGAGGCGGCGCTGGCGGCGGCGTTCGGCGGCGGCCACGGGGCGGCTTTAATCCTGTCGCAGAAATTCCTCGGCGCCAAGCCGTTCCCCAAGGCCGCCCCGGAGGCTCAATAACATGACCGCGCCCACACTCGACCGCCGCGACGTCTTGGCGGTGCTGTTCCCGAAGCCCGACGATTATCTGTTCGTGTCCGGGCTCGCCGGCTCCGCCCGCGACGCGGCGGGGTTGACCGGCGACGGGGCGAACCTGTTCACCATGGCCGGCACCATGGGCGCCGCCGTGCCGATGGGGCTGGGGGTCGCGCTCGCGGCGCCCGAGGCCCGGGTGGCGGTGATTACCGGCGACGGCGAGATGCTGATGAACGTCGGGTCGCTGGCCACGGTGGCGACTCTGGCGCCCAAGAACCTGTCGATCGTCTGCATCGACAACGGATGCCACGGCGAGACCGGCGGCCAGCCCGGGCACACCGCGACACGTACCGACCTGGCGCTGATGGGACAGGGCGCCGGCCTGGCGTCGGCCATGACCGCCAACACGGCCGAGGATTTGGCCGAGGGGGCGAAATTCCTCATCGAGGCGGCGGCGCCCAGGCTTTTGGTGGCGCGGGTGACCGGCGGCCCGCCGACGGCCTTTGTGCGCAACATGGACCCGGCCGAATGCCGGCTCCGGTTCCGCCACGCTTACCTCGGGAAATAAGGAAATAAGGGGACAGTAGTGAAACTGTCCCCTTAATTCTCTATGTCCCCCTATTTCTAAACCATAAAAGGGCTAAGGCCTTGAAACCTAACAAGTTTTAACTATACAAGCGTTGCGCCCCATTCTCCTTAACCGATTGATCTATAATCGTTTTCGAAGTAATGAGTCCATGACCTAGCCCGGAAGATTCATGAAAAAAATTGTTCGCCGCTCGTTTTTGCAATGAAATCATATTGTTATGCTCAATTTCTTGGCCGTGGCGACGGG
>NZAZ01000097.1 GCA_002686255.1 Rhodospirillaceae bacterium | reverse complement strand
GAATTGAGGGCAAAGGGTTAATGCCAGTTTCCACAAAATCCAAAATAGCGTTTGTAACATCTGTGTTGGACAACACCGATGGGACGGCAAAACCAGTATTGTCACTAGTGGAACAGTTCCAGGAAGAACATACCACCTGTTATCAGCAAATTGTTGAAGCTGGAGTTGCCGGGCCTAACGAAGGTTATAATTCTTGGGTACGTGTTGGAGTGATTATACCTGATATTCTCCTTCCCCCTGTGGGTGGAAACCGTAAGTTAAAAGTTGCTTTGAGAGTGATCAACCTAGATAACCCTCCGAAAATTTCCATGGGTGTCGGAGGTAAAGGCCATGCAGGCGTACATGGTATCTATGTTAAAAATTTTGAATGGCATTTCGACGGAAAGGGTTATCAGGAGGAAGCTGCCGACACAGATGAAGCGCGGGGACTTGCGGTTAAGCTAGCTATGTCTATAGCAATGGCTGATGGCTCTCTCGATGATAAAGAAGGGAAGACAATTCAGAACTGGATAGAAAAAATTATTACACCCTTCTCTGATGCGAGGCAGGAGAAGCTTAAAGAACTTTACAACACGGCTCTTAGAGAATCATACGAAGAGGCCAAGGCCGGAGGTCTTTCGCTTAGTCAAATTACTGATCATTTAAATGAGATCAGTGATACACCTCAGAAATTTGAAGCGATGGAATTGTGCTTCGATGTAATGGCTGCAGATGGTGTTGCTGACGAATCAGAATTGGACACTATTAAAAGCATTGCACAGGCACTGGAACTTGATTTCGATGAAATTGAAAAGATGCGTGATCAGCGTTTAATCGAGTTAAATGTTTCAACAGAAAAGCAAGCATCCATAGAGACTATCATAGGAATCGAGTCTAATTGGGAAAATGACCAGATCAAGAAGCACCTCAGGGATGAATATGCCAAATGGAATAATCGGCTGAACACCCTAAGCGAGGGCCAAGAACGTGATAACGCACAGCATATGCTCGACGTGATTGCTAAAGCCCGACAGAAATATGCCTGATAGCCTTAAGTCAGCGGTTGAATTCGCTGAACGTATAAGATTTTCCGGCGACCACATGACAGCTCGCTTTGAACTGGATCGCAAACGAACAGATAAAATTAGTCATTATTTTGCGCAAACTGGGCTGCGCATTTCAGCAAGCCTAACCCCGGAAATTTTTGACGTTCTGCAGACAGTATGCGGACGTCTAAATATAGATTCTGAGTCAGTTGGTGCATACGCATACTCCGACCCAGGAATTCAGGCGGGATGTTTTGCAGGCAACAACAAAGAGTGTGTCATTCGGGTTAGCTCTGGCCTAATAAACTTAATGTCTGATGATGAGCTATGCTTTGTCCTGGGCCATGAAATTGCCCATTTCCTATTAGGTCACAACCTTCCACAAGGCCACCATAATCTGAGCACCGAGCACTTCATCCAAAGCAGGTGCCAAGAGATATCAGCTGATCGGCTCGGTTTAGTGGCTTGTCAGTCTTTGGAGATCGCCATTCGATCTCTGATGAAAACAACTTCTGGCCTCAACGACGATCTTCTGCGTTTTGATGTGGGGTCGTTTCTTGATCAGATGCGAAGTCAAAGGGGAGAAAGGGTATATGCGGATGAAGGGGATTCCCATCCGTCATTAGTAATGCGGTGTCGTGCACTCTTATGGTTTTCCATGAGTGATGCATATTTTGAGTCCATCGGGAATTCGGGTGGAGAAAGCTTTGAAAAAATAGACAAGCGAATTACCAAAGATTTGGAAAAGTACGTGGACGGGCCTGCCCGAGAGAAAATCGCCGAAGCGCGTCAAGGCATAACGATATGGCTCGCAGCCTGTGCTTCGATACGTGATGGGGCTTTTGACAAAAAAGAGCAAAAAATATTTCGAGATCTGGTCGGAGAAAAATTTTTGCAAAAATTGCTGCAATTTTATTCGAGTTGCAATCAGAACGAAGTTAAAAATATGACACGCGAAAGAATTTTAGATGCCATGTCTCTTTATCAACAAATTGCCCCAAAGGAATTTTCCGAGAGCTTTGGCGAAATCCAGAGTCAGATTGCTGCAAAATTTAAACAACCAGATTTTTCGTCTTTTTTGTCGGAATTTATAAATGCCGACAAGTAACACTGGACATTGATAATCGCGTCGGTCACCACATTCCTCTTCTCAACTCCCGCAACGCCGCTTCCTCATCGCCAATAGACCATTTTCCAGAAAACGGTTACTTAAGTCGATTTTGTCCACTTATGGCTATTAGCGGACATTAATAGGTATTGGCTTTAATGTCCGTTCTTACCCCGAAAGCGGACATCGGCGTTGGTCCCCTCAGTTGGCATCGCAAGCACACCCAGGCCCTTTCCGGCAAGTATATCTCCTGCTGATACAGGAATTGCCACAGGCTTTTCCCTTCCGGCATATCTTGCAGCAAGTTTTCTGAACCTCAGAAGTTAGTCGCTTCCCGCGCCGCCAATCCCAGGGCGCTACGAACTGACCTCGCCAGAGGCCCAGTTTTTTAGCCTTGGCATCGGCTTCCTCTGCAACATAGTCGGTTGAGTATTTCCGGTAGGCCAGCGCCCAGCCTTGCTGAACCATCTTGGCTTCAATGTCGTATGGGCCGGTGAAGCACTTGGCGATCAGTCGTCCATATTTGTCGCGCTTATTTCCTTCGCACCGCACCCAACGGGTTTCGATGATCCGCGCCAACGCCCAAGTCGCCTCCTGCCCACAATTCCACTCCTTGCCGCTCTGGTCGGTGCAGGTCTGCCTCGCTTCCGGAGCATCGATACCGTGTAACCGGATACGCTCCCCTGCGATCTCAAGGGTGTCACCGTCGATGATGCGTGGTTTGCCAGTGACATCGGCGTGAGCGGGAAGCGACAGAAGAAGCAGGGTTAGGATCAAGCGGGTCATGGGGACGACATTAGCACGGTTGGCACGGGTAGGAGTGAGACCCTTAGTCACGCCCTACGCCCCAAGTTCCGGTAACATCTTCTTATGGTCACATAAATTCGGTAAGCTGATGCCTACGGAGGGGGGGGATGGTGCCGGTTACGATGTTCTCTCATACTTTGAAGATGGCCGAATAATGTACATCGAGGTTAAGACAACCACCCTTGGGCCACGCACTGACTTTCTCATATCCGCGCCTGAGCTAGCGTTTTCATCTGAGTATGCAGAACAGTATCGGTTGTACCGGCTCTATAACTTAGATGAGACGACCAAGGCGGCTGAGTTTTTTGTGATCGAGGGTGATGTTCAGGATCAGTTTGAGATCATTCCGACGGAATACCGAGTAACAGGATTTTGACGTATACAAATCTCCCTTGCTTTGCGTTTGCAGGGCAATATTGAGTGAAACAACGAGGGCGCCCCCCTAATCCTTGTTTTGAAAGCTTGAGAGTTGGACTACTTGTCCGCTTTGGGTCATGAGCAGACACGTGGCGAACCAACCTAGAATGTCCGATTTAGGGTGGAAACAGACATATTGGCCTTGGACAACCCGAGGCCCTGGCGGCCCGTAGCTGGCCATTTCAATATGGTGCCCTTGTTCATCCTGAAATTAATTTCGGGCTTGGTACAATTACCACCGCTATATGACTTGACAGGCAAGGGGGTCTAAAGACCCCCCCTTGGCCTGTCAGACTGTCAATAGATAGCCCCAGCCTGTCAGAAGGCCTGTCAACAATCCTGTCAAACCGTAGAACTCTACTACTTTTGGCCCGTCAATTGGCCCGTCAACATTCCTGCCAAACCACCTTGAAACTTTGGCCATCCTGACAGCTCTAATCTTCGCCATAACGCCACTTCCTTGTTCCAGCATTGTAGTATCGGCTAGCAGGCTGTGAGTTATCCTCACGCAGGTCTTTCAGATATCGTTGCCGCAATTGACTGCTACCAATTTCAATGCGCTCGTCAGTGGCGACGGCTTCCGCCAGCGCTTTCTGCGACCAATTTTTGAACCTGTCTGATTGAAGCAGCTCGATAACGACCTCGTTGATGATAGCCATAACGATTTCCTGTTCACTTTCGGTTGGGTGGTATTTATCACTCTTCGGGCACTCATTCTCGTCTGGCTTAAAAGCGACGAGGCTCTTTGTCTCAAGATCGAGGTGGACTTCGCGGAGCTTGACGAACTTCTTCTTCGACCATTCCGGCGCGTCCTTCTGCTTGGTCATGGTGAGGGACACGAGATAATTTTTGCTATGCCTCTCGGCGCGGATGATCGTATCGGCATCGGCTCCAAATACAGATGATCCACGGGCGCGGTGCTTCTCGTTCAATCCGGTGTGATGCAGAGCGAGTACGGTAGCGCCAAGCTCGTATTGGACATGCTCGACCATGTTGGTGAAGGCGCTAGCGTCTTGCTGGGTGTTCTCGTTCAATCCCTGCATAGCCCGACCTATGGTGTCGAGCACGACTAGCTTGTAACCATCAGGGGACGCGGCCAGGGCACCTTCAATGAAGGGCTTTGGCTCTTCCGAGACAAGCGGCACGGGGTCCGCCAGCCTGAAGTTCTCGACCTCATTTCCCACGAAATGCGTTTTTTCCCATGCCTTGACACGCGCCGTGATATTCCCCCTGCCTTCGCCAGCCGCAAAAAGGACCGGCCCAGAATTGGCAATGGCAGGCCAGCAAATATCTTCACCCATGCCAACGCCGACCGCGATAGACAGTGCGATATCAAGTGCCAGGAAGGTCTTGAAGGTGCCAGGTGCGCCGAAGAGCATGGCGTAGCTCTCCTGGGGAAGGAAGTCTTCGATGAGCCATTCCGGGGGCTGTATGCTTGACATGCCTTCGCGGTTGACGAAGCGAAAGCGCCCAGCGTTCCATTCATGGCCGCGCTCAAGCTCTTTGGTGACGGGCTTGAAAAGGGCAGCGGTCTTGGCCACGTGGTATGCGGGCGTGACATTACCCGGCGGCGAGGTGTTGTAGGCATAGCCGTTCTCCACCTTCTGTTGCAGGTGTTCTACATTGTCGGTGGACCAGGGCGGCGAGCATCTGGGGTTCCAGTGCTCCCAGATGAGCTCGAAAGCGAGAGCTTCCGATATCCCGAAGGATTTCATGTGCGCTGCGGTGGCAAACGCCATGTGATCGCCCCCCTGGCCCTCGACTGCGATCTTGGCGTCCTCTCGGAGCCATTTGATCGCGGACGCTATGTTATCGGGGTCATCAGGCGCTATGAGCCATTCATCTCGGTCCTTGTGCTTTTCCCGCCCCATGTTGGCGAGCCGGAGCATTTCATCAGTTCTGTAATGTGGTTTGCCTTCGCTCTCCCATACGTAAGTGCCGTCAGCGGTGCTACTTGGGGTCAGGAGGACGTAGGAATGGAAAGAGCGGACATCAACATGGGGAGCCAGCTTAGACGCCGAGGGGGCGACGATCTCACTTTGGTCGATGCGGAAGAAAAGATGCTTGCCTCCTCGTGGCGTGCTGGCTCTGAGTTTTGTTTCAGGGATGGGGCCGATATTCTTTTCGAGCTCTTCCATAGAGTGGTCGGGATCGAGGTCAAGCACCATCATACCGGCGCTGCCAACGTCCAGGGCTATGTTTGCTTGCGGCCAACGCTCCCACCACGCTTCGATCCGTTTCGGATCGGTGGTGGCGTCGAGCACACCATGTTTTGTGTACGGCGTTTTATCGGGTCGCGCGGGAAATATGGGCCAACCTTTTTCGGCGTAGGCCAGTGCGTCTGAAATCATTCGGATGCACGCGCTTTGCGATCTTGCCAAGCCTTGGCTTCGCTAACGGGCACAAGTGTTCGCCGGCCGATTTTTATGGGCTTGATTTCGCCGCGCTTCACTTCCTCATAGAAAAATGTGCGACCAATGCCGTGAGCTTGGCAGAAGTCGTCTACGCGCCAGTTTATGCGTCCGGTTGCGGGCAATTGAGAGGTGATAGGATTTTGGTTTTGCATGTTTCGTATCCTTGTGGTTGTGAATGAATCTTCACGTACCCAAAAATACGCCTATGCATTGTGTAGTTGGATGGGGGAGCTACACCTCGATCAAGGATTTGTCATCAAACCATTTCAACCAGTCGGCGGTAGGTGATGGATTGCCCGGGCTGCGTAAATAACGGCCATTTTCATCAACACTAAAATGGCCAGTTCTATCAACACAAATATTGCCACGTAACACATCGTCATAATATTCAAGTGCTACCGTGCTTCTGATTTGTGGATCACCCCGCGTTAGGTTTCTTCTAAAATCCTTCAATTCCGTAGGCTTGACCTTGATGGCTTTGGCAATTTCTTTCACAACTTTGGCTTTTTCTCCTGCTTCGGCAAGATCATAAACCGCCGCTGCGATGCTGAAATATGCCTCACGTAAAACAGATATTCGCCGTGGCTGAGCTCCGACGTCTTTCCATGGTCGAAATAACTCTGCACTCTTGCCGCCAGCTACATCGCTCAAGGCGATGGTTAGTTCCTGCCAAATATGCGCAATTTCTTTGCATCCATTCTGCTTATCGAGAATTTGGCAAATGGCGAGCGACATCGTCGACAAAAACACTAATTTTTCTGGACCTTCAAACAAACCGAAATCGCCACCATCCTTTTCACTCTCGATGGCCAATCTTGTTATGTCGCGGCAAGCCAGTGCTAAATCCGTAATGGCCCTATCTTCAGCCTCAATTCTGGGATCGTTATCAGTCACTTCTTTGCCCCCCTATTGAAACCAATATCTCGTCAATCTTTCCTGTCCTTACGCTAAAATATACCCCAGTCTTCAGACATCTTTCCTGAGAGGCACGACCTTGTTCGCGCTAGCCTCTTGGATTGTGCTGCAATAATCAGCCCAGGCATCCATCATCTTGCGGCGCTTCTCGAATAGGTCACCACGCCGATATGCCGCTTCGACTTTATCGCCAATGGTGTGCGCGAGAGCCATTTCGGCCACCTCACGGGGGAACGCTGTTCGCTCTGCCGCCCAATCACGAAACGTAGACCGGAACCCGTGAGCCGTCAGGTCGCCCCGATCCATCCGCTTGAGAAGCTGCAAAAATGCCATGTTGGAAAGCGGCTTTTTTGACTGCGCTCCAGGAAATACAAACTCGGAGGTGGAAACTTCCTGCATATGTTCGAGGAGAGCTGTTGCTGACGAGGAGAGCGGAACCCGATGCTCTTTGGCTGTCTTCGTACGTTCAGTAGGTACGGTCCAGATGGCCTTATCGAGATCAATCTCTGCCCAAGTGGCCCCCATCACTTCACCTGTCCGAGCCGCCGTGAGAATTTGGAACTCCAATCCTCGCGCAGAAACACTGTCGCGCTTAGAAAGCTTCTCCATGAACGCACCTATTTCGTCATACGGCAGAGCCGCGTGATGTTTGACTTTCATAACTGTCGATTTGGCCGGGAGCATAATGGCCAAATGACCTTTCCATCGGGCCGGGTTTTCACCTATTCGATAATTCCCTACCGTCGCCCAATCGAGAATAGCTTCGATCCGGCCACGCACCCTTGATGCCGTCTCAGTCTTAACCTGCCAGATCGGTTTGAGGACGTTCATTACCAGCGGCGTGTCGATGTCCTGGACCGGAAGAGACCCAATTGCTGGAAATGCATAGGTCTCCAATGTGCTCGTCCATTGTGCGGCGTGTTTGGCGTTTCGCCAGCCCGCTCTGTGGCTGCTGATATACTCTTCGGCACATTCCTTGAACGTCTTAGCCGATGCGGCCTGTGATCGCTTGCTAGCCCGTTCCCGATTGCGCGCCTCGATGGGGTCAATGCCTTCGTGCAACAGCTTACGGCACTTCAAAGCGGCGTCCCGTGCTTCTGGAAGAGAGATAGTTTGAATGGAACCCAGGCCCATTTGCCTAGCCTTACCGCCTCGCGCAAACCGGAACAGCCAGGATTTTGTGCCCTGCGAACTGACCTGAAGGTAGAGGCCACCACCATCAGCGTAACGTCCTTGCTTGCGTTCAGTCTCAATTCTTCTCGGCGAAAGTCGATGTAGAGTTCGTACTGTCATTGTATTTACCCACAAGCTAACCCACATTCAGTATCCGGATTATGACGAATGATTGCGAACGTGTCCAGACAATAACACCGCTAATACACCAGTGTTATTGGGCTTATTAGAACATCAACGAGTGACGGCGAATAGGGAATTGGCGGAGGGAGAGGGATTCGAACCCTCGATACGGTTGCCCGTATACACGCTTTCCAAGCGTGCGCCTTCAGCCACTCGGCCACCCCTCCTGGGCAAGGCGAAACCTAGCCGAGGCGTCCCCGGCCCGCAACGGCTTTGGGGCGTCGCCCGGAAAGGGGCTATTCATCTTTCTGGGCGTGCGCCCAATCGGCCATGAACCGATCGATGGTGTCGCGGGCCGCCCGGCAGGCCTCGCCCTGGACCTCGGCGCGGAGATAGATCTGCACCAGGGTAAAGGCGGTCAGCGCCGCGTCGTCGCGCTTGCGCCGGGCTTCGGCGTGCAGCCTCTTGTATTCGTCGATGCCGCGCTTGAGCCCGATGACCTCGGGCTCGAAGATTTCGTGGGCCCGGGCAAGGTGCTCGGCGGTTATCAGCGCCGCGTCGCGCACCGTTTCCGTGCGGAAGGACTGGCGGGCGTACTCGATGATGTCGCCGGCGTCCCTGTTGAGCCGCCGGATTTCGTCTTTTGACCTGTCGCCGAACAGTCCGAACATGTTTTCCTACCGGTTGTATTTAATGATGATATAGCGTGCCACCCGACGGCCCAACCCCAGGAACAAGAGGACCGGACCCCATGCCCCTGCAACGCCACGCCACGGACTTCGAAACCATTACGCCCGAGACCCTTGCCGCCTGGCGGGAGATCCCGCCGGCCATCGTATCGGACTGTATGAACCGCACCCATTTCATGGCCGCCGCCATCAAACCCCTGAAGCCCGGCACCGTCCTCGCCGGCCAGGCCCGCACGGTGACCTCCATGGTCGGCGACAACGGCATTTCGCACGCCGCCCTGGCCCTGGTGAACAAGGGCGAGGTCCTGGTCATCGACGCCGGCGGTTACCAGGACGCCGCCGTCTGGGGCGCCATCATGACCCACGCCGCCATCGCCCGCGGCATCGCCGGCGTGGTCATCGACGGCGCCGTACGCGACGCCGCCGAGATTCGCGAATTGGGGTTCGCGTGCTATGCCCGCGCCAACGTGCCGTCGGGCCCGCACAAGGGCTTTGGCGGCATCATCGACGGGCCGATTTCGTGCGCCGGCTGTCCGGTCAAGCCCGGCGACATCGTTATCGGCGACGACGACGGCATCGCCGTGGTGCCGCTGGAATGGGCCGAGGACATGCTGGCGGCGTCAAGGGAAAAGCTGGCCCAGGAACGCGAAACCCTGAAACAGATCGCCGAAGGCAAGACCACGGCCGAGTTGCTGGGGATTCCGGAACCGGAAATGATCGGCGACTAGGGGGGCGACTAGGAAAGGGCCTCTCCCGGCGGCGGAAAAAGGCGGAATCGATTCTGACGGTTGCCAGCCAAATCGCAAAGGCGCATCATTCCAACGGGAAATACTGGATCCTAGGGAACGTAGACGAAATGACCCTCCAAAGGCAGTCAATTTCGGCGGAAACGGCGCCGGCCGGGACGGCGCGGAACGGCCTCCGGCTCGCGGGGGCGCTCGTCCTGGCGGCGGTGATGGTGTTGGCGGCGCCGGCGCCGGAACCGGCGACGGCGGCCGAACACGCCGCAGAAAAAGCCGCCGACAAGGCCGGCGAAGAGGCCGCCAAACCCGAGGCCGCCAAGGCCCTCGACCTCGAAGGCGTCAGGGAGGCCATCGGCCGCGGCGAGGCGGAAAAGGCGGTAATCCGGCTTCGGGTCATGGCCGCAAAAGGGAACGCGGAGGCGCAGCTCCTCCTGGGCGACCTGTTCATGGAAGGCCGCGGCGTCTACCAGAACTATTCCATGGCCGGCAACTGGTACAGGAAAGCCGCCCAGGCCGGCAACGCCGAAAGCCAGTTCAAGCTCGCCGGTCTCTACCAGAAGGGCCTGGGCGTGCCTCTTTATTTGGGCCGGGGACGCGAACTTCTGATCAGCGCCGCCCGGCAGGGCTATGCGCAGGCCATCGAAAGCCTGAAGAAACTAGGCATCGAGCCGCCGCCAACGCCGGGGACGCCAGCGGCCCGCCGCCCGGGTTCTAGTCCTTAAACCTAGTCTTGAAGAGATTTCCCCGCTCAGGCGGGGTTGAAGCCCTGGCGGACCGGCGGCCGGAAGCGGCGCAGGTACGTCGGCAGGATCGATTCCGCCGTCACCGGATCGATGCCGAGGTCCCCAAACCCGTGGGCGCCCGTGGAAACCACGTTGTCCCGCATGAGAAGGCTGACCTGGTCGCGGGTCAGGATCGGTTTCGGCCAGAATTCCAGGAACCAGGCGTCGAATTTGGCGAGGCCGAACGGCATCGGCGCCAGGAAACACTTGCGTCCCGTTTCGCTTGGCAGCAGCTCCATGATCTCCTTGAAGCTGTAAACCGCCGGCCCGCCGAGCTCATAGGTCTTGGAATCGCAATCCTCGGGCCGGGCCAGAATCCGCATGATTGCTTCGGCGACGTCGCCGACGTAGACCGGTTGGAATTTGGTGCCGCCGTCGCCGTAGAGGTCGATATCCACCAAGCCGCCTTCGGGAAACAGCGTGATCCTGGGCCACAACGGACACCCGAACACCGGCAGCACCGGCGTCAGCCGCGACAGGCCGGCGAACAGGTTGAAGAAATTGTCCTCCGGCCCGAAGACGACGCTCGGGCGGACGATGGCGGCGCCGGGCAAGGCCTGGCGGACCCCCGCTTCGCCGGCCGCCTTGGTGCGCCCGTAGAGCGCCGGCGATTCCGCGTCGGCGCCGAGGGCGGAAACGTGGACCAGCGCCCGGACCCCGGCCGCCGAGGCGGCGGCGGCGACGTTGGCGGCGCCTTCGACATGGATACGCTGAAAAGTGCGCCGTCCGCGCTCATAGAGGATGCCGACGAGGTTGACCACCTGATCGGCGCCTTCAACGGCGGCCGCAACCTGCGTCGGGTTTGTGATGTCGGCGGGCCAGGGCACGATCTGGCCGACGGCGCCGTCGATTTTGAGGAAGTTGGCGGCCTCGACGTCGCGGACGGCGACCCGGACGGACCGGCCGGCGTCGGCCAGCCGCTTGACCAGGTGCCGGCCCAAAAAGCCGGAGCCGCCGAAAACGGTTACCACGGGCTGATCCAAGGGGCCGCTCCTGTTATGGCTGGTGTCGGGCGGCGGTGTGGCGCCGGTCCCGGGAAAGGTGGGGCCGCAACCTCGCCGGCGCAGGGATACCGGCTTACAATGTCCGCCCGAACCCTGTCAACCCCGGTTGTGAATGGCGGTTGACATCCCCGTTCGGGCGGATTAACGACTGTCCCCGTCAACACCCTTTGACGCAACCGTTTCCCGGCGCCCAGGTGGCGGAATTGGTAGACGCGCAGGTTTCAGGTACCTGTGGCCGCAAGGTCGTGGAAGTTCGAGTCTTCTCCTGGGCACCATTATTTCCGGCTCCCACGGCCCGCCCATGGGCCGCCGGAACCAAAGACCTAAGAACAAGGAGCCCCGGGCCGTTGAAACCGAAAGCCAAATCCATCGAGGTCCACAAGAACGACCTGCCGGCCGGGCTGGACCTGGGCGGCATCGTTGCCGTGGATACGGAAACCCGGGGCCTGAAACTGGAACGCGACCGGCTGTGCCTGGTCCAGGTGTCGGCCGGGGACGGCAACTGCCATCTGGTGCAGTTCCCCGACGGGGGGTTCGATGCGCCGAACCTGAAGGCGCTGATCACGGATAAGGCCGTCATCAAGATCTTCCATTACGCCCGTTTCGACATGGCGGCGATCCAAAAATACCTCGGCGTCTGGTGCGAGCCGGTCTATTGCACCAAGATCGCCTCCATCCTGGCCCGCACCTATACCGACCGCCACGGCCTCAAGGACGTGTGCAAGGAACTCCTGGGCGTGGAGCTATCCAAGGACCAGCAGTCGTCGGATTGGGCGGCGGAGACGTTGACGCCCGAGCAAATCAAATACGCCGCCGCCGACGTGCTTTTCCTGCATGAACTCCGGGCCAAGCTGGACGCCATGCTGGCGGGCGAAAACCGCCGGGAATTGGCCGAAGCCTGCTTCGGTTTTCTGAAGACCCGGGTCGAACTGGATCTTGCCGGTTGGCGCGACGAAGACGTTTTCGCCCACTAATACCAAGGAACGATGATAATAATCATAACCTTCAACCTTCGGGTTTTTTTGATTTTTCCGGGCTTGAGGCGCATACTCCCGGCGAGTTTAAGTCCGTCAAGGGGTTAAGGTTTTTTTCGCTTTTTTGGCTTAAACGTCGGGCATCGGTGGCGCTTTTTTCCGGCCCGGCGGGCGGGCGAGGTGGGGAGTCCCCCGGCGGATAACGAAAACCGAGGCTTGTTCCGCCAAGCCCGGTCCCGCGCCAAGACAATAACAAGACGGGAAGAATTGGATAGCGGTTCGACATGAGTTCACCTCCGGCCATGCCAAAATCAGATTCTGACGGGCGCCAAGACGCCGGTACCGAAGCCGATCTTTCCTCCGCCAAAAGGGTGCTCGGCATCGAAGTCGCGGCTTTGGACGCCCTGGCCAAAAGCCTGGGCCGCCCGTTCTGCCGGGTCCTCGATGTGATGGCCGCCGTCACCGGGCGCATCGTCGTCACCGGCATGGGCAAAAGCGGCCACGTCGCCCACAAGATCGCCTCCACCCTGTCGTCCACCGGCACCCCGGCGCTGTTCGTGCATCCGGCGGAGGCGTCGCACGGGGATCTGGGCATGATCGCCAAGGGCGACGCGGTGTTCGCGTTGTCGAATTCCGGCGAGACCACGGAACTGGCCGACCTGGTGGCCTATGCCAAGCGTTTTGAAATTCCGCTGATCGCCGTCACCGGCGGCGCCGACAGCGCGCTGGCCGAGGCGGCGGATGTTTCCCTGGTGTTGCCGCAAAGCGAGGAAGCCTGCCCGATGGGCCTGGCGCCGACGACGTCGACGACGGTGATGATGGTGCTCGGCGACGCCATTGCCGTGGCGCTTCTGGAACGCAAGGGCTTCTCGCCCGACGAATTCCACGTCCTGCATCCGGGGGGAAAACTGGGCCGCCGGCTGCTCAAGGTCTCCGACATCATGCACACGGACGAGGAATTGCCGCTGATCGGCCCCGGGATCTCCATGGCCGACGCGCTGATCGAAATGACGGCCAAGAGCTTCGGTTGCGTCGGCATCGTCGACGCCAAGGGAAAACTTGAAGGCGTGATTACGGACGGCGACCTTCGCCGTCACATGAGTCCCGAGCTGCTATCGCAAAACGTCGGCGACATCATGACCAAGGGCGCCAAGGCCATCGGGCCCGAGATGCTGGCCAGCGAAGCGGTGGGGTTCATGAACGCCAATTCCATCACCAACGTTTTCGTCGTCGAAGGCGGACGCGCCGTCGGCATCCTTCATATCCACGACTGCCTGCGCGCCGGCGTGGCCTGAAGCCCCCGGGGGGCTGGTAACGAATTATGAGCACGCTTGAGACCGCCACCGGTTTTCCCCTGCCCCCCCAACCCACGGCCCCGGTTCGCCGCCGCTCGGCGATGGAAAACAGGGCGCGGCCGAAACATCTGAAATGGTATAGCCGCTTCGTCCAGATGACGAAGTTTCTGTTGCCGACGGCGGCGCTGGTGTTGATCGGGCTGGTTCTGGCGTGGCCTTATCTGAAAACGGAAGATTTGAAGTTCCGCCTAAGCTTTGCCGCCTTGACCGCGGATAAGACCGAAGACCCCTCCATGGTCAATCCCCGTTACGTCGGCTTCGACAAGGACAACCAGGCCTTTTCCATCACCGCCGATATTGCCCACAAGCTGACCGGCGAATCGCCTAACGTGGAACTGGAAATGCCGAAGGCGGACATTACGCTGGATGACGGCACCTGGCTGGTGCTGACGGCCGAAACCGGCCTTTACCGGCGAACGGAGAAAAACCTGGACCTGGAGGGCGCGGTGAACCTGTTTCACGATTCCGGTTATGAATTCCGCACTTCGCGGGCCAGCATCGAACTGGAAAAAGGCGCCGCCCGGGGGTCCGCCCCCGTTCACGGACAGGGGCCGTTCGGCGATCTGCGCGGCGAAGGCTTCTACCTTATCGACAAGGGCAAGACCATCGTCTTTACCGGCAAGTCGAAACTGGTGATCTATCCGAAGGGCGAAAAGGTGCTTAAATGACTGCCCTTCGGTTCATCGCCCGACGGCTGTTTCGGCCCCGCACGGCGGCCCGAAGCCTGGTCCTCGGCCTGTGGACGGCGGCGGTTTTCTCAGGCGGCCTGTCTATCGGTTTCGGGGGCGCCGCCTTCGCCCAAAGCCTCAATTTCGGCAGCGGCGAATCCGATCTGCCGATCGAGATTTACGCCGACGACGGCATCGAATGGCAGCAGGAAAACCTGGTCTTCCTGGCCCGCGGCAATGCGCGGGCGGTGCGCGACGAGGTCACGGTACACGGCGATGAACTGCGCGCGTACTACCGGGAAAAGACGGACGGCAGCACCGACATCTGGCGCCTGGACGCCTATGGCAAGGTGCGTATCAAAACCACGCAAGAGACGGCCTACGGCAAAAAGGCCATCTATCAGGTCGACAAGGGGATACTGGTGCTGTCCGGGGGCCGGGTGCGGCTGGTCACCGCCACCGATGAAATTTTCGCCGACAAGCAGATCGAATATTGGGAAAACAAGCAGATGGCGGTGGCCCGCGGCAACGCCCTCGCCGTACGCGTGAACAAGCGCCTGCGCGCCGACGTGCTGGCCGCCTATTTCCGCGTCGATAAGCAGGGCGAAAACAAGCTTTACCGCATCGATGCCTTCGACCGCGTCAAGATCGTCACCGATACGGACACCACGACGTCGGACCGGGCCGTTTACAATGTTGAAAGCGGTATCGCGACGTTGACCGGATCGGTTAAGCTGGTGCGTGGGCAAAACGTGTTAAGGGGTTGTAGCGCAGAGATAAATTTGAACGACGGAGTCAGTAAATTGTATAGTTGCCTGGCCACCACCGCCGGCCCCGGAAAACGCGCCCGGGGCGTGTTGAGGCCGCAAAGGAAAGAGCGAAAAAAGCCCAGCCGAAAATTCAAAAGTAGGCTTACAGGAAACCGATGGTCCCGATTTCATGACCGATGAGATAAAAAAAACGCCACCCCCGCCACGGCCGCGCCCCGAAACGTCCTCCGTTGCGTCGAAGGGGACGTCAAAGGGGCCGGCGGAAGGAACGTCCCCCGCCGGAGAGCCCCAGGCGCCCCGGAAAGCCGCCCCGGCCGGCCCCGCCGCGCCGCCGGCCGGTCCGCGCCTGGTCGCCCATAACCGGGGCCTGGTGGCCAAGAACTTGGGCAAGCGGTTCAAGAAACGGCCCGTGGTCCGGGGCATTTCCCTGTCCCTGCAGCGGGGCGAGGTGGTCGGCCTTCTCGGTCCCAACGGCGCCGGCAAGACAACCTGTTTCTATATAATCACCGGCCTGATGCCGCCGGATTACGGCAACATCATCCTCGACGGCGACGACATCTCGGACCTGCCCATGTACCGCCGGGCGCGGCTCGGCATCGGATACCTGCCCCAGGAAGCGTCGATCTTCAGGGGGCTCAGCGTCGAGAACAACATCCGCGCCGTCTTGGAAGTGGTGGAAAATAACCGCGATCGCCGCGAGGCCATCCTGGAGGCGCTTTTGGCGGAATTTTCCATCACCCATCTGCGCCGGACGCCGGCCCTGGCGCTGTCGGGCGGGGAACGCCGGCGGGTCGAAATCGCCCGCTCATTGGCGTCCAACCCCCATTTCGTGCTCCTGGACGAACCGTTTGCCGGCATTGATCCTATTGCCGTCGGCGACATCCGCGACCTGGTGGCGCACTTGAAGGACCGCGGCATCGGAGTGCTGATCACCGACCATAACGTCCGCGAGACGCTGGATGTCATCGATCGCGCCTACATTATTCACGACGGCATGATGTTGATGGAAGGCGCGCCTTCCGACATCATCGGCAACGAGGATGTCAGGCGGGTTTACCTGGGTGACCGGTTTAACCTTTAACCTTCAAAGATGGGGCCGGGGCTGGGGCCGGGGCCGGCCATGGCGCTGACCCCTCGCCTCGAACTGCGCCAAAGCCAGTCGCTGGTCATGACGCCGCAACTGCAGCAGGCGATTAAGCTGCTGCAGCTCTCGAACCTGGAACTGGCCGAATACGTCGAACGGGAGCTCGAGAAAAACCCAATGCTCGAGCGCGATGAAGGCGACCGCCGCGATCAGGACGACGGCCCCTCCGACAGCGGCGACCCCCCCGAAGGCGACGACGGGACGGAAGCGGAGCCGGAGAACCTGAAATCCATCGATTTGGACGTCGCCCAACCGGCCAAGATCAAAGACGATGCCCGCGATGTCGATTACGACAACCTCTATTCCGACGACGGCCTCGCCGATGGCGGGTTCGTAGCACCGCAGTTCGCCGACGTCGGTCTCGGCGGCGGCGGTTTCGACACCCTGGCGCCCGATTTGGAGGAGACCCTTTCGGAAAAAACGTCGCTCCGCAATCACCTGAACGGCCAGTTGACCATGGAACTGGACGATCCGGTGGACCGGCTGATCGGGCTCCACCTGATCGACCTGCTTGACGAGGCCGGCTACATTTCGGGCGAACTGGAAACGGTGGCCGAGGTGCTGGACTGCACGGTCGACCGGGTCGAGGCGACCCTGGTCAAGCTGCAACAGTTCGATCCGCCCGGCATCTTCGCTCGCAGCCTGGCCGAATGCCTGGGCCTGCAATTGGCGGAAAAAAACCGGCTCGATCCGTGCATGAATGCTTTTCTGGACAACCTGGAACTATTGGGCAAGCGGGACATCAAGGGCCTGACCAAGGCCTGCGGCGCCGATGCCGAGGACGTGGCCGACATGATCGCCGAGATCAAGGCGCTGGACCCCAAACCGGCGCTTGCCTTCGACCATTCCATCGTCCAGCCGATCACCCCCGACGTGCTGATGCGCCCGGCTCCGGGCGGCGGCTGGATCATCGAACTGAATACGGATTCACTGCCCAAGGTTCTGGTCAACAACCAATACTATGTCCATGTCAGCGGCCAGGCGCGATCGAAAAAGGAAAAGCAGTACATCACCGAGCAGTTTCAGTCGGCGAACTGGCTGGTCAAGTCCCTGCATCAACGCGCCACCACCATCCTCAAGGTGGCCAGCGAGCTGGTCCAGCAGCAGAACGCTTTTTTCGCCAAGGGAGTGCAACACCTTAAACCCCTGGTGCTGCGCGATATCGCCGAGGCCATCGAGATGCACGAAAGCACGGTCAGCCGCGTGACCTCGAACAAATACATGGCGACGCCCCGGGGCATTTATGAACTCAAGTATTTCTTCACGCCGGCGATCTCGGCCACCGGCGGCGGCGTCCTTTCCGCCGAATCGGTGCGCCACCTCATCAAGGCCCTGATCGACGAAGAAGAGCCGAAAAAAATTCTTTCCGACGACAAAATCGTCAATATCCTGAAATCGGAAGGAATCGAAATCGCCCGCCGCACAGTGGCTAAATACCGCGAATCCATGAAGATTCCGTCGTCCGTCCAGCGGCGCCGGGACAAATCGGTCCCTAGCTGAATTTTTGCTAAATACAAGATGGAAAATCAAAAAAATCAGGTGTATTGACTCTCCATACCTTGGGAACTAACGTCCCGGCCTTCACCGGCAAGGGATACGGAATGAGAGCCTTCGGTTTCAGGCGACGGTCGACTCCGCCCCCGGGGACATGAGCGGCAAAGGCCCCTTGGTTTTGCCGGGGTAGTGGATAGAATCTAACATAAAGATCCTTATTCGATCCGGGTCATGGATATTTCCGTTAAAGGCAGGAATTTGAATGTCAGCGATGCCCTCAAGGGGCACGTCGAGGACCATCTGAGCAGCGCCGTCACCAAGTATTTCATGCGCGCGATCGATGCCCGCGTCGTTTTCTCCAGGGAAGGCCGCAGCCTTCACGCCGAAATTTCCGTCCACCCCGGTCCCCGTGGCATGGTGGTGCAAGGGGGCTCTGAATCGAACGACCCCTATGCCGCCTTCGACGGCGCGCTGGCGCGCATTTCCAAGCAACTGAGGCGCTATAAAAGGCGCCTCAACAGCCATCACAAGGGCCACGCCGAAGACGTGCTGCCAGCCCAGCAGTATATCATCCAACCCGCCTCCGAAGACGAAGAAGTCGCTCCCGACGACCCCCCGGCGATCATCGCCGAGATGCCGGCCCATATCGCGACGCTTTCGGTTTCAGAGGCGGTCATGCGGATGGATTTGGCCGATGCCCCGGTGACGATGTTCCGCCACAGCACCACCAGGCGGCTCAATGTGGTTTACCGCCGCACCGACGGCAACATCGGCTGGATCGACCCGGGCGAAGACGAAGACAAGCCCATTGGAAGCCAATAACGGGTGCCGGCGTTTCGGTCCCGAAGATAAAATGAGAGTGAGGAACGGCCATGGAGATCAACAATCTTCTCGTCCCGGAAGGCGTCGTCGCCGACCTGAAAGCGACCAGCAAGAAACAGGCACTGCAGGATCTCGCTAGGCGCGCGGCCGAGGTATCGGGCCTTCATGAAAGGGCGATTTTCGACGTGCTGATGGAGCGCGAGCGGCTGGGCACCACCGGCGTCGGCAACGGCATCGCCATTCCTCACGGCAAGCTGGCGAACCTGGACCGCCTTCACGGCTTGTTTGCCCGGCTTGAACAACCGATCGATTTTCACGCCATCGACGAACGTCCGGGGGATTTGATCTTTGTCTTGCTGGCGCCGGAAACCGCCGGCGCCGACCACCTCAAGGCCCTGGCCCGCATCTCGCGGCTGCTCCGCGATCAGGGCATTTGCGACAAACTGCGGGGCACCGACAGCGCCGAGGCCCTGTTCGCCATTTTAACCGAATCCCAGGAAGACCGCGCCGCCTGAAGCCGACCGCCGGCGGAGGGCCTTAAAGGGGTTTATCGCCGGCCCTTAGAAGGTCAGTGTACGCTGAGGGGTTCGAGGTCGTTCTGGATCGCCGCCGCCCGGGCCATGTCCGGGGTTTCCATCAATCCCAACTGTTGGCCGTTGGCGGCAAACACCGCGAACAGGGTCCCGCCGTTGATCTCGACCGGCTTGATGTAGGCGACGTGTTCCACCCCCCACTGGGCGAAATCATGGGCCGACATCAGGGGCGTGGCGTCGGGTTTTCCGGTTTTCAAGGGATCTTTGTTCATATCGGCCTCCTTCAGTCCGGCTTGACGTCGATGGTTTTCGGGCTCTTGCCCGTGCTCCCGGAAGGACCGCTTTCGATTTTGATGGTGCGGACCTCCGGCTCCGCCACGATTCGCTCAAGCTCGATATACAAAAGCCCGTTGTCCATGGCCGCGCTCTTGACCTCGATGCCTTCGGCGAGCACGAAGCTGCGCTGGAACTGTCTCGACGCGATGCCCCGGTACAGGTAAACCCGGTTCTCATTCCCGTCCCCGTCTTCCAGGCGGCCGCGGACGACGAGCTGGTTGTCTTCCACGGACACGTTCAGGTCGTCCATGGAAAACCCGGCCACGGCCAGCGTGATACGGAGGGCGTTTTCGCCGATCTGTTCGATGTTGTAGGGCGGATAGCCCTCGGCCGATGCCTTGGACGCCCGGTCCAGAATCTGCTCGAAATGTTCGAAACCCAGCAGCAACGGGCTGTTGAAGACTGACATACGCGACATGGTCGTGCTCCTCTTCGATTTGAGCGAGTACGTTTGTTTAGGGCCCATAACGTTCGGCGCCCCGCCGATGGCCGCAACAGGCGCCACCGGCATCACTAATAAAATTGGTTCGAAACCGGCCGCTGTCAATAGCCGCCGCCGGTAAACCCATGGCATGCCAGTGTTACATTTGTGGTATGCCAGTGTTACACTGGCTGAAGCTGAATATCGCAACGTGACAACCTTGGGAGAGGGGTTCACCCGATGACGCTTTGGGGGCGATTCGACCACGCCGGGTCGGTGGGTTTCGGCACCATTGAAGGCGACGCCATCACCATTCACGAAGGCGACATGTTCGCCGGGGCCAAGGCGACGGGCGAGACGCTTTCGCTCGCCGACGTGAAGCTGCTGGCGCCCTGCGAGCCGACCAAGATGATCGCGCTGTGGAACAACTTCCACGCCCTGGCCGCCAAGCTGGAGGTCGCCGAACCCGAAGAGCCGCTGTATTTGCTCAAGGGCAACAATTCCTTTCTCGGCCCCGACGAGCTTGTCCGCCGACCCAAGTCCTATGACGGCAAGGTCGGCTACGAGGGCGAACTCGGCATCGTTATCGGCAAGGAATGCAAGGAGGTGTCCGAAGACACGGCATTGGATTTCGTTTTCGGTTACACCTGCATCAACGACGTCACCGCCATGGAG
>NZAZ01000096.1 GCA_002686255.1 Rhodospirillaceae bacterium | reverse complement strand
GCACCAAGCATCAATCTGAAGCCCTTTATTTGATGCATGATTTAGCTGAACTTGATATAAACAGCCACTCCCTCATTATTAATGACAGGTTGCAGGTTGGCGGATTAGTCAAATTGTCGCCAAGACGGATGACTAATGTTATCCGCTACCATATAAGTCAACTGGGTTACGTTTCTCCCTCCAACAAAGTACTTCAGGAAATAATCACTCTGATTAAGGCGAAGGCTGACGCTAAACCGATTGTTAGTTGGAGTCACTATGAGCTAAGGCGCTATCAAAATGAGCTCTATTTCTTTGATGAAAATCATACTCACATACCAAAACACTGTGATTACTTTGAATCGCTAAAGGAACTGCCGAACTTTGAGATTCGCTATAGAATAGAAGGACAACGCATAAAGCAGAAAAATAAGGAGCACTCGCAGTCACTTAAAAAAGTATTGCAAGAGGCAAGTATCCCTCCCTGGGATCGTGACCGACTAAGAATGTACTATGTTGACGGCAAATTGAGAGCGATTGAAGGTCTCGGAGAAATGGAAGAAGCTTGATTCAGGTATATGGATTCTTGATACCGAGCTTTTCCAGGAACTCGATTTCGATTGACTCCATCTTATTTGCAGCCTCAAACTCATCATGAAGATAACCTAACAGGTGAAGTATTCCGTGTATTAGTATATGAGATAGATGCTCAGCAAAATCCTTGTCGCCCACTATGGCTTCTTCGCGAACCACGTCAATACAAATAACTACATCACCCAGAATAGCCTCATCCACTTCGACCGGAATTTCACTTGGAAATGCGAGTACGTTTGTTGGCTGATTTTTTCCTCGGTATTCATTATTAAGGACCTGAATCTCAATAGATGAAACAAGTCGAACTAATAGTTCACTCTCACTAACACCAAAATCGTCCATAAATCGCTCAGCGACATCTTTTAACCTGTCTACATCTACTAACTTATCATTAACGATATTTTGAATAACGACCATGGCTTGTGATTATTGATAAAATGACTTATTTTATCCTTAAAGCATTTTACTTTGTCGTCGATAATAGAAGTCGCAATCGCTGTACCCTTACACAATACATTTGACTATCTTTGTGATTATCAAGTCAATATCGGTGCAAGAGTTAGTGTCCCTTTTGGTCGCAAAAAGGTTGTTGGCGTTGTTTTGGCAGAAAAAAATAACAGTGATTATAGCAATCTACGTTCAGTCGAAGAGGTTCTTGATAAGGACGGAATCCTCTCGAAAGAGATACTCGATTTCTTGTTCTGGTCAGCAAACTATTATCACCATCCAATCGGCGAAGTCTTGCTCAGCGCTTTACCGAAAAACCTAAGACAGGGCAAACCAGCAGTAGTCAAAAAACTTACCTCCCATGAAAGAGAGCTAACGCCATGCAATTTCAAAACCACGAAAGAACAAAAAATAGCAATTGATGCAGTCCTAAAATCTCAAGACAATTTTCATAGTTTCTTAATTCATGGTGTTACCGGTAGTGGCAAGACAGAGGTCTATCTAAGGGTCACCGAATCTCTACTCAAAAAAGGTAGACAAGTTCTCGTACTGGTGCCTGAGATCGGCCTTACACCTCAGATGATTTCGCGTTTTGAGGAGAGGGTCGAGACTAAGGTTGTCTCAATCCATTCACAACTAAATGAAACACAAAAGACCGACGCCTATTTGATGGCAAAAAATGGAGAGGCAGGAGTCATTCTTGGAACTCGCTCGGCAATATTCACCCCAATACCCAAACTCGGTCTAGTAATAGTGGATGAGGAGCATGATGATTCTTTCAAACAGCAATCTGGTTTCCGTTATTCTGCTAGGGATCTTTGCTTCATGCGTGCAAAGTTTGCCAATATCCCACTACTTCTTGGTACAGCGACACCTTCACTGGGAACCCTAAAAAATGTTTTGGATGGCAAACTAACTAGACTTGTATTAAGCTCACGCCCTGGCGAAGCGATTATGCCAGCAGTTAACCTGATAGATATGCGCACCCAATCTGCCGAAGCACTCTCTCAACCTCTGGTCGCAAGAATGAGACACTATCTCGATAACAATAAACAGGTAATGTTATTTATCAATCGTCGCGGCTATGCGCCAGTTTTTTTCTGTACCGAATGTGATTGGCGTGCAGAATGTGACTCTTGTGACGCTGCTCTAATTTACCATCGCCACATCAATCGCCTCAAGTGTCATCATTGTGGATCCGAAAAATTGCCTGATACCTCTTGCCCCGCTTGTCGTCAACCAACATTAAAGGTTCTCGGATATGGCACTGAGAGGCTAGAAGAAAACTTAGAGTCCTACTTTCCAAACACTCCAGTGATCAGGATAGATAGAGACACAACAAGAAGAAAAAAGGCCTTCGCAGGGCACTTAGAACAAATCCATTCAGGTAAGCCTTGTATTTTGGTTGGCACTCAAATGCTAGCCAAGGGGCATGATTTTTCTGAGCTAGCTTTTGTCGGTGTATTGGATGTAGATGTTGGCCTCATGTCGTTAGACTTTCGAGCTACAGAAAACCTCGCGCAACTCTTGATTCAAGTCTCTGGTCGTGCTGGCAGGAGTAAAGATAGCGGCGAGGTTGCAATCCAAACACGCTATCCAAACCACCCGATATTCAGTCATATCAAAAAATCTGCATATAGTAAATATGCCGGAACTCTACTAAAAGAGAGAGAGAAGGCCCAGCTGCCACCCTACGCCCATCAAGCTTTGATCTGTGCTAATTCTAAAAATAAACAGAGCGCGGAGAAGTTCCTAAATGAGATTTTGATGATACTTCAGAGTATTGATATAGATTCAGTTGAAATCTGGGGACCGGTACCTGGTGTCATTGAGAAAAAGTCAAACTATTACTACTACAATTTATACCTTCAATCTACCAACAGGAAGGATCTCCACCTTCTACTTAAGACCTTCTATTTAAATATAGACACTCTCAAGGCGAGTAACTCTGTTCGTTGGTATTTGGATGTCGACCCTATTGAGTGAGACAATGCTTAATGCGATCCAAAGTCAGCGCTAATCTAGTTTGGCTTGCCTAATGCATGCCTCTGAAAGAAAGACTTAAGCATAGGCGTATCATCGATAATATTCATACCTATCCCTCTAAGCCAACGAACTGGCTCGATGTTTTCTTTGTAAATCCAATTCAGACCAGTCATAGTTTTGGCCATCAACTCATTGTCCAATCTACGCGCCCTGGCGTAGCTTCTTAACACTGAATGGTCTCCTAAGGCCTTGTCAGGATAGTTAGAAAGCTGCAAGTTAAGTTCTCTGCAATCAGCAAAACCTAGATTTACCCCTTGCCCTGCAAGGGGGTGAATATTGTGGGCGGCGTCACCAATTAGAGCTAAGCTTGGCAAAACATAAGATTTTGAACTTCTCTCAATAAGAGGGAAAGATTGCCTTTCATTTTGTAATGAAAAAACTCCAAAACGATACTCGACTGCCTCAGTCAGTGCCTTTTCAAATTCTGCATCTTCTAGGGTGATGAGTCTTTCTGCCAGTTTATTTTCGCATGACCAGACAATAGACGCTTGATTGTCAGATAAAGGCAACAGGGCGACAATACTGTCGGATAAAAAACGCTGCCATGTGGTATCTTCAAAGGACTTTTCACTAGCAATATTAGCGATAATTGCTTTTTGCTCATAGTCATTCTCACTAATCTCTATTTCGCAGATCTCTCTTACCTTTGAGCGTGATCCGTCGGCACCTACTAGTAACTGGCATGTTAATTTACCTTGATCGCTTAGTAACAATTCGTAGCCATTTGTTGTCTTTAATAGATTACTGAGCTTTGCCGAAATAAAATCAATCTTTGATTGATCAATTGCACCAAAAAGCGCAGACTGGATGAGGTCATTCTCTACAATAAATCCAAGTTGCTCTAGATTTTCATCCTGTGCATGAAAGTTTAGATGGCCATGCGAATTTTGATCCCATACCTTGGTGGCGATAAAGGCTCTCTTTCTGCTGATATCATTCCACACATTTAGCGAGGTCAAATAACTCTTAGAAGCTGGAGTTATCGCACTCACTCTGGAATGAAAGTTTTTGTCAATATTAGGATTGCTATTGCCAGGTTCAACAATTGCAATAGAGCAGTTATTTTTTTGCGAGAGCTCTAAGGCAAATGCCAGCCCGACCATACCACCGCCGATTACAACAACATCGTAGTCTTTCATTTAGCCCTCTCCGGCGATCGTCATTTCACTAATCAATGTAGCGCCAACTTTTATATTACTTCGCGGATCGATGTCGTCACCGATATGGACTACATTGGCGAGCATATGTTTTAAATTGCCAGCAATTGTGATGCCTGATACCGGATACTTTATCTCCCCGCTCTCAACCCAAAAACCGCTAGCACCACGCGAATAGTCACCAGTTGTCATATTGACTCCGTGACCCATTAAGTCGGTAACTATAAGCCCTGTGTCCATATCTTTGGTTAACTCTTTAAAGCCGCCGCTGTAATTGGAGCTAATACAGCAGTTACTTACACCGCCAGCGTTGGCGGTTGATTCTAGTCCTAGCTGGTTAGCTGAATATTGACCCATTATGTAGCTTGAAACCCTGCCATCCTCAACAAAAAACTGTCTTCTCTTCATTACACCATCTTGGTCGAAGGATCTCGCTCCGATTGTTTTTGCTTGCAGCGGGTTCTCGAAAACACTAATCGTTTCGGGCAGCACCTTATCCCCCAGGGATTCCAATAGAAAAGAGGTTTTTTTATACTGTCTAGAGCCGCTAAGCGCTCCAAGCAACTGCGAAAATAACCCTGTAGACTGTCTTGCTGTAAACAGTATTGGGCATTTTTGTGGACTTAAGTTTTGCGAGCCAAGCTTTTTTTGGGCCAATCTTGCCGCCTCTATGCCAACTTGTTTTGCAGGGGAAAGCTCTCCAGCATCTAATGCAACTGAATATTCATAAGCCGTCTGCATCTCTCTTTCCCTCTTAGCAATCAAAGAGCAATGAAGTGAGTGTCTGGTGTTTTTCGCTCTGGCAACTAAACCGTTCGAATTGGTATAAATACTTTCGCCCTCAAAACTTGAAATTTCTGCGCCGTCAGAATTATCTATCTCCGGTTGTTGAAGTGCTGCCTCTTCGCACTCTGTTGCAATATCGATACTCTTTTTAGCATCTAAATCCCAGAAATGATAGAGGTCCAACTCTGGAACCTGCCAAGCTAGCCGCTCTTTTGGTGCTAATCCATTGAATGGATCTTCTTGGGTATACTTTGCAATTAGACAGGCTGACTCAATTGCCCTAATTAAACTCTCCTTGCCTAAGTCCCCGCTTGATGCGTGACCTTTTTTCTTACCAATATAAACGTTAACATCAAAACTTGTATCGAGGTGATACTGTAAGGTTTCAACTTCAGAAAGCCTGACTTTCGTGGAAACTCCGGAACTTTTTCCAAGTGAAACTTCGTAGTCAGTTATTTTTTGCTTTTTCAGTAATTCTATTGCAATTTGTGTTGTCTTTTCTAGAGAGCTCATAAGGCCAAATTATACTAATAATAAAGTTCACCGGAACGACCTTGACGTTAAGATTTTTTAACTTAATTTATCACAGAATGAGAATCAACAATCTCTTGAGCGCGCTGAACTTCAATCAAATGTATTCTCCGAGATTCAGTCTTCAAAACTTTAAAGTGGAAGCCCTGTAGGGTGATCTCGCTCATTTGTTCGGGCATATAGGTGAAGCCTGAGATAACTAGTCCTGCCACAGTATCAGAGTCTGCAGCTGAAATCGCTACATCAAAATACTCATTAAACTCTACTATAGGGGTATTTGCTTGAAGTAAATATCGACCATCTCCAAAGTCAATAATATTGTCCTCTTCCTGGTCGTGTTCATCCTCTATCTCACCTACAATTTGCTCAAGCACATCTTCTAATGTCACTAGTCCAGCAATCTCTCCGTACTCATCTAAAACAATAGCCATGTGAGATTTGTTTTGTTGGAATTCCCTTAATAGCTTACCTAGAGGCTTGCTTTCTGGGACAGAAAGTGCATCTCGAAGATATTCACGGTAGTTGAACTGACCATTTTCATCCCTGGCGAAATGAACAAGTAAGTCTTTTGCCAAGATAAGGCCTAGAACTGTGTCGCTTTTTTGGTTATGGATTGGGAATCGCGAGTGGTAGGAGGCTGACATGATTTTGAGTAACTCGCTTGTTGAAGCTTCAGAACTAATCATGATCATTTTTGATTTTGGCACCATAACATCACGCACCTTTAAGCTCTCGAACTGCATCGCTCCTTCAATAACTGAACGGCTATATGGGTCAATAACGAGATTATCTTCGGCCTCCTCTAGGGCCCTCATTAATTGTGCTCGGGGTTTTAGTGTTTGGTTAAAAAGCTTGCTGATTAGTCTTTGAAGTAAGGACTTACTCGGAGGTTTTTCTTCGCTCATTAAT
>NZAZ01000095.1 GCA_002686255.1 Rhodospirillaceae bacterium | reverse complement strand
GCCCGCTCGACGGCGCGGATGCCGGCAACCATGTCTTTCAATTCTCCCGGCTCCAGCGACGCCTTGTGGTCGGGGCCGGGGAGGGTCCGGTCCATGGTGAAATGTTTCTCGACGACGGTTGCACCCAAGGCCGCCGCGGCGATGGCGACAGCGATCCCCGGCGTGTGGTCGGAAAACCCGACCTTGAGCCCGAAGGCGTCGCGCATGGTCGCCATGGCGCGCAGGTTGGCGTCCTCGAAAGGCGCCGGGTATTCCGTGGTGCAATGGAGCACCGTCACTTTTTCCTTCAGCGCCGCCTGGCCTTGGTCGGAAGCGAAGGCGTCCTTGAAGGCGTCCGGCGACGGCTCGCCATCCGCGTCTGT
Organism: Rhodospirillaceae bacterium; assembly: GCA_002686255.1. Classification (GTDB taxonomy): domain Bacteria; phylum Pseudomonadota; class Alphaproteobacteria; order Rhodospirillales; family Casp-alpha2; genus Casp-alpha2. The sequence goes on along the minus strand of NZAZ01000095.1, from coordinate 11,767 downwards.
GAGGCCGAAAGCGAGAACACCGAGCGCGGCCTCGACCTCGTCCAATGTGCTCATGCCGGTGGACAGGATGATGCCGCGGCCGCTTATCCCCGCTTGTAAGAGCAGCGGCCCGTTGGTGATCTCGCCCGATGGAATTTTCAAAGTATCGAGCTTCAACTCGTCGACCAGGAAACCAAGACTTGTTTCGTCGAACGGCGACGACAGGAACTTGATCCCCTTTTCCTTGCAAGTTTCCACCAGTTGATGATGAAGCGCGTAGGGCAGTTCCAGGCGCTTCAGCATCTCAAGCTGGGTTTCCCCCGTGTCTGTGGTTTGGTTCTGATAAGCGGCCTTCGGCGCGTCGGCCGACACCAGCGCATTGGCGGTAAAGGTCTGGAACTTGACCGCGTCGGCGCCGGCATCCACCGCCGCGTCGATCAGGGCCAGGGCCATGTCATGATCGCCGTTGTGGTTGACGCCGGCCTCGGCGATGACGAAGACGCTCATGACGCGGCCCTTTCCACCACGACGTCGTAAAAGGGCTTGCGGGCAAGAAGCGAAAGATCGGCTTCCTTGAGCCGGTCCTTGATTTTTTGCGACGCGCCGCCTTCGCCGTAAGGCAGGGCCATGTCCCCGAGCCCGTTCCGGAATTCAGGGTCCAGCGCCCGGACGATGGCGGCGGTAATGGCTTTTGCGTCTCCGCCGCAGTCGATGATCGACGCCGCCCTGAGCCGGCCTTTCTGCCGGTCGCCGATATTGACCGTCGGTACGCCCAGGGCCGGGGCCTCGATGATGCCGCTGGACGAATTGCCGATAACGGCGGCGGCGTGCTTCAGGGCGCTGAGATAACGCATCTGGCCCAGGGACGCGTGCACGGAAACCCGTTCCTGGTGCCGGGCCGCGTAATCGGATACAAGCCCGGCAATCCGGTTGTGGCCGGGGTCGGCGTTGACGCCGGTGACGATAACCCGGTGACCGGGAAATTCGTCGAGCGCCGTCAGCATTTCACCCGCCTCCGCGCCCGGATCGCCGTCGCCCAGTGTCGCCGGATGGAAGGTGATCAGGAAAAAGCCATCGGCCAGATCAAGGCCAAGGTCCCGTTCCAATTCGGGCAACGGCATTAGATCAAGTTTCACGATGTTGTCGATCCCAGGCGCCCCGACGTTGAACACGCGGTCCGGGTCTTCGCCAAGCTGCACGACCCGCCGGCCATAGGGTTCGGCGGCAACGAAGTGCAGCGACGCCAATTTGGTGATGGCGTGGCGCATGGCGTCGTCCATGGCTCCCTCGGTGACTTCGCCGCCGTGGATGTGGGCGATGGGGATGCGGGCGATCATCGCCGCCTCGGCGGCGGCAAGGATTTCGTAGCGGTCGCCCAGCATGACGACAATGTCGGGCTTGAGGTCATCGAAGGCTTCCGCCATTCCCGTAACGCCGAGGCCCATCGAGCGTGATACGCCGACGGGCGAATCGTCGCCGACCTCGATATCCACCTTTGCGCCGATGGCGAAGCCGTCGTCCTCGATGACCTTCCAGGTGTCGCCGAATTGGGACGACAGGTGCGCGCCGGTGACCACCAGTCGCAGGGTCAGCGCCGGGTCATCCTCGATCTCCTTCATCAGCCAGTAGAGAAGCCCGTATTCGGCGCGGGTGCCGGTGACGACGCAGATTTTGCGTTCAGCCATGACCGGCCTCCGCCAGATGCGGGCTCGACGGGATGTTGATCAGGCGCGCATAGAGGTCTTCGGCCACGGCAAGATCCATGGCCGGGCAGTCCCGGTACATGGGCAATCGGTGGAGCGGCGTCCACGCCGGGCGGGTCATGAAATCGCCGTCGTTGGCGGCGGCCAGGATATCGTCGCGCCCGGCGGCGACGTCCGGGTCCAACAGAAGCGCGTTGAGCCAATAGTTGCTTTTGGCGAAATCGGGCTCGGAGAAGAACCGGAGGCCGGAAATCCCGGCGAAGGCGGCCTTATAGGCCTTGGCCAGTTTGCGTTTCCGTTCCAGGAACTTGGGCAGTTGCTCCAACTGGGCGCAACCCAAGGCGGCGTTGATGTTGGGAAGGCGGTAGTTGAAACCGGCCTCGTCGTGGCTGTATTCCCACCGGTGCGGCACCTTGGCTGTGGTCGTCAGGTGCTTGGCGCGGGCGGCCAGGTCCGCGTCGTTGGTGATGATGGCGCCGCCGCCGCCGGTGGTCACGGTCTTGTTGCCGTTGAAGCTGAGCACACCCAGGCGCCCGTGATTACCGGTATGTTGCCCCTTGTAGGTGGAGCCGAGCGACTCGGCGGCGTCTTCGATCAGCACCAGATTGAATTTTTCACACACTTCGACCAACGAATCCAGATCGAGCGGATGGCCGAAGGTGTGGACGGGAATGCAGGCGGCGATACGCCGGCCGGTTTGCTTGTTCCGGCACTCACCGTCCCTGACCTCGGCCGCTTCGTCCAAGTGGGCTTCGAGCTTTGCCGCATCCAGCCCGAGCGTGCGTTCCTCGGCATCGGCGAAATGCGGCACCGCGCCCAGATAGGCGGCGGCGTTGGCGGTGCCGACGAAAGCGAGCGCCGGGACGATCACCTCGTCGCCGGCCTCGACGCTGGCCAGTATCAACGACGCATGCAGCGCCGCCGTGCCGTTGACGGTGGCGATGGCGTGGCCGGCGCCGGTGACGTCGACAAGCATGTCCTCGAACCGGTCGACGTACTTGCCGACGCTGGAAACCCAGCCCGTATCCAGGCACTCCTTGACGTAATCCCACTCGTTGCCGGCAAACGTCGGCTCATGCAAGGCCGCCGGCCCACAAAGGACCGAGGCCAGCGCCTCGACGACGGTTTCAGGATCGAAAGTCATTGCGGAGCGGAAGGGGGGTAATCGATTTCATAATTGCCGTAGAAGTTCGGCCGCTCGTCGACATCGGCGAACATGTTGTTGTCCAAGGCGCGGACAAGTTCCTCGATGCCGTCGCGGACGGTGTATCGGGGCTCGAATTTCAGGCGTTCGCGGATCTTGGAAAAATCGACCCGGTAATTGCGCGGGTCCGGGCCCTGTTCCTGGTAGGCGACCTTGGCGTCGGGCAGGAATTCCAGGATCGTGTCGACGATCATTTGCTTGGTGAAGTTGTTGACGTCGCCGCCGGCGTTGAAGACCTCGAAGGCGACCGCTTCCACAGGCGCCGCCAATACCTGGGCGATGACGTCGCCGAAGTCCCTGACGTGGCAATAGGGCCGCCAGGTTTCGGCGTCATAGACCTGCATATCGCGGCCCAGGCGCATGTCGCGGGCGAACTGGCTGATCGTCAGGTCGAAACGCATCCGGGGCGCCAGCCCGAAGGCGGTGGCGAATCGCAGCACCGTCGGGTGGAAATCCACCTTGCCCTTGAGACCCAATAGCTCTCTTTCCATCGCTACCTTGGCCTTGGCGTAGAGCGACAGGGGGGTGAGCTCGAAGTCTTCGGCCGCCAGTTCATCATCCTTGATGAGGCCGTAGTTGGAGCACGTGGAAACGAAGATTACCCGGTCCAGGCCGCGGTCCTTGAAAAGCCCGATCAGGGCGCGCATGCCTTCGTCGTTAATTTTTTTTGACGCGTCCGGGTATTTCTTGGTGATCGGGTCGCCGACCAAGCCCGACAGGACGACGACATCGGTGACGCCTTTCAAGGCTTTTTCCACCATCGGCCGGTCGCAATGATCGCCCGGGACCAGGTCGAAACCGGGATTTCCGGAAAGATCCTCCAAGACGGACTGGGTCGGGTACAGGAACAGGTCCAGGGCCCGGACCTTGTAGCCGAGTTCCAGCAGGTGTTCCGTCACCACCGGGCCAATATAGCCCCCGGCGCCGAAGACGAGCACCCGGCGTTGGGAAGGGTCGGTCATGGTTTTTGTCAGGATTTTTTTCACGCTACCGCAGTCCGGGTGAAAACACTTACCCGGAGCAAAGCAAAACAGGGAAACGGCCCCTTCGGGCCCGCCGGTCAGGCGCAGGCGTAGACTGTTTCCAGGGGCACGCGCACCTTCACTTCCCGGCCCATCAACTGGAGCAGGATGGTGACGCGTTCTTCGTCGGTGGGGCAGTCGAACAGCCCCTCCAGGTCGTTCAAGGGACCATCGATAATCCGTACGGGGTCGCCTTTCTTGAAACCGCAACCGGCATGAGTCTTGACCAGCCCCTTTTCGTCCTGCCGGGTTTCGATCTCGGCGATGATTTCCGGAGGCATGGCGGCGGGCCGGCTTCCGAAACAGACAAGATTGCTGACCCCGAAGGTGGAACGGATCGACCACCAGCGCCCGGCGTCCGGGTCCAGGGCGACGAACAGATAGCGCGGGAAAAGCGGCGCCGGCACCCAGTCGATGCGGCGCGCATGCTTGCGGCGCTTAAGGTGTTTCGGCAGGAAAACCGTATAGCCCTGACGGCGCAGGTGAAACGCCGCCTTGTCCTCGGCCCGGGCATGGGTTTGAACGGCGCACCAGGTGGTCATCATCTGCCCCTTTCGTTGCCGCCGACCCCGGAAGACCCGGATACGCCGAGAAACCGGAGAACCAGGACCCGTTCCGGCGGGAAATGAGCACAGGCGTCGTCGTAGGATTCTTGTGAATTAACAATATTGCAGATAATGACGGCGTCTATGTCTTCGGGGCGGGGAATATCATGGATGACGGGAAGGCCAGCAAAATCGCTTAAACTCGTGTCTTTACTGATAACGGCCACCAATTCGATGTCAAAGTCCCGGGCCGAAAGGGTCATGATCTCGGTTAAATCGCCAAGGCCGTAAAGCGCCACCCGGTTCCAACCCAGGGATTGGCATTGGCTGAATAGTTCGGCGCTTTCGGTGCGCGCACGGCGGAACAGGTTGAAGGACTGCGACAGAAATTCCGCCGTCAGCCGGCTTTTTTCGGTAAACCCCTTCGGCGTCAGGTAATAGGCATAACGGTTGGCCGGCGCCTGGCTGACCTTGATCAGGCCCTTTTTGACGCAGCGTTTCAAATACGCATTGGCTAAACCCAGCGCGATGCCCAGATCATCGGCCATGGAACGCTGCGAAGTGGCGGCATTGTCATGGACCACGTTCAACAGGCCGAGCGTAATCCTGGACTCGTTATCAAGGTCCGGCGAATCGGTTTCGGTTTTTGCCAAGAGGCACCTGCCAAAAGCGGCCGAAAACGGCCAAAAATCACTGGAATTCTCTGTTTACGGGCCGCCTCGAACCCGGTTTTGCGTCGGCCCGGAAAAGGTTAGGGCGTTCACGGGACGAACACTACCTTGTTCACTGAATGAACGTCAAGAAAATAAATGAAATCAAGAGGTTTTCATTTAATGGCCAAACGGACTCCAATCGTTGATGATTTGACAACCGGGAGGCCGAAGATTATCTGATGGGCTTTCTCAATTGGTCCGGAAAGTCCTCGATGCCCCTTACGCCACCCGAAAAGGCGAAAATCGCCCTGCTTGGCCTCGGATACGTGGGGCTGCCGCTGGCGCTGGCGCTTTCTCGGCATTTTTCCGTAATCGGCTACGACAGTTCGAAAACCCGTGTAGCCGAGCTGAAGGACGGCTTCGACCGCACCGGCGAAATCAAGCCCTCGGACCTGAAGGCGGCAGTGATGGACCTGTCCGACGACCCCGGCGTCCTGGAAGGCGCTGATTACTTCATCATTACGGTCCCGACGCCCGTCGATGCGGACAACAAGCCGGACCTGGAGCATGTGTTGGCGGCGTGCCGGGCGATCGGCGAAGTGATAAAGAAAGGCGCCGTCGTGGTTTTGGAAAGCACCGTTTATCCGGGCGTTACCGAAGACGTCTGCGGTCCCGAACTTGAAGCCGTATCGGGATTGCGCTCGGGCAAGGACTTTTTCCTCGGCTATTCGCCGGAGCGCATCAACCCGGGCGACAGAAAACATACCATCGACAAGATCACCAAGGTGATCGCCGGACAGAACCCGGAAGTGACCGAAACACTGTCGTCGCTTTACGGGGCGATCACCTCGGGCGGTGTTTTCCCGGCCAAGGACATCAAAACGGCCGAAGCCGCGAAGGTGATCGAAAACGCGCAGCGGGACATCAACATCGCCTTCATCAATGAAGTGGCGATGATTTTCAGCCGCCTAGGGCTATCCACCCACGATGTCCTGGCCGCCGCCCGGTCGAAATGGAACTTCCTCGGTTTCGAGCCGGGCCTCGTAGGCGGGCACTGCATCGGCGTCGATCCTTTCTATTTGGCCCATCTGGCCAATGAACTGGGCCACGACCCGGAAATTATCCTGGCCGGACGGCGGATCAACGACGGCATGGCCGAATATACCGCCGGGCGGATCAACGACTGTCTTCAAGAGGCCTTCCCGGCAAGCGAAGGCTGCCGCGTGCTGGTGCTAGGCCTGACGTTCAAGGAAAACGTCCCCGATCTTCGCAACACCAAAGTCTTCGATATGGTCAACGCCTTGAAAGACCGGGGCCATGAGGTCGACGTTCACGACGCCATGGCCGACGCCGAGGAGGCGGAGCGGTTTCTAGGCATCAAATTGCTGGAGCACCTGGAAAAGGCCCGAACCTACGATTGCGTGGTCGGCGCGGTGCCGCACGCCGTATACATCGCCTTCAGCGCCAACACCCTGACGTCGCTGATAAAGCCCGGCGGCCTGATCATCGACCTCAAGGGCATGTGGCGTCACGCCAACCTGAGCGCCGACGTCAGGCGCCTGGAGATTTAGAAGCTCCTTTCCCCGTCAACCATCGCGCATGGGATAGGGTGGCCCGAAATCCCCCATCAGGCTGATATGGCTGATGATTCCCGTTTCCGCCGACCACATGTGGACCGATATTCCCGGCGGCTCATCGATAAACGCCTTGGGCATGGCGTTATCCAGGGTCAGCGTTCGCTGAAAGGCTGAACTGGGGGCGACGGAAACCACGGTGCCGCCCCAACGCATCTGGATCGGCCGGTGCAGATGGCCGCAAATGATCCATTCGACCTGTGAATGGCGGCGGATCAGTTCCTCCATCTCCCTGGCTCCGGCGAAGGCGTTTTTGTCGATGGCGCCCATGCGGGTCATGATCGGCTGGTGATGCATGAAAATCAGCGTCGGGCGGTCCGGCTGTTCCGACAGCCGGTCGTCCAGCCAGTGTCGGCGGTCCGCGCACATCTCGCCTTCGTCGCCACCGGTTTCCAGGGTGTCCAGCCCGATCAGCCGGAGCAGATGATCCTCCACAGTGTAATGGAGGAACGGGCCGTCGGCGGTGGTGGGAAAATACCCCAAATCGAGAAAAGCCCGGCGCACCATTTCCCGGTCGTCGTGGTTGCCGGGGATAACGTAGACGGGCATTTCAATGCCTTCCAGCATGCGGCGCATGACCTCATAGGCGGTTTCGTCCGGTTCGTCCGCCAAATCGCCGGTGGCGAGAACCACATCGGGCCGGGGCTGCAGGGCGTTCAGGTGCTCGACGCAGGCCGCCAACTGGGCCTCGGTATCCTTATCGTCGTTGAAGAGCTTCCCGTCCACGCGCAGGTGGAAGTCGGTGATCTGGGCGATGATCAGGAAATCACTGTGGTATTCGGCCATCGGTCCTAAGCCAGTCTGTTTTGCTTTTCGGAACCTTCGAATCAGTCCAGTTCGAAGGCGTCTTTATAGTCGAGTTTCAACGCCGGGTCCTGGTCGTCTTTCCTGAGATAACAGTTCCCGGCCACCAGAACCTCGATCTCTGTGCCCATGAAACAGCGCCATGCGTCTTCCGGCGTGCACACGATGGGCTCGCCGCGGACGTTGAAGGAAGTGTTGATGATGACGGGGCAGCCGCTGATTTCCTTAAACCGGGTAATCAGCGCGTGATAGCGGGGATTGGTTTCTCGGTGCACGGTCTGGATGCGGGCCGAGCAATCGACATGGGTGACGGCCGGAATATCGGAGCGGGGAACGTTCAGCTTGTCGATGCCGAACAGCGCCTTTTCGTCTTCGGTCATTTCCCGGCGGCGCTCCTCCTTGACGCCGGCGACCATCAGCATATAGGGGCTGTCGGCATCGACGTCGAACCAATGGCCGACGTCTTCACGCAGCACCGAGGGCGCGAAGGGACGAAAGGATTCCCGGTACTTGACGCGCAGGTTCAAGGTCTTCTGCATGGTCGGCGAGCGGGCGTCGCCGAGAATCGAGCGGCAGCCCAAGGCCCGGGGGCCGAATTCCATGCGGCCCTGAAACCATCCCACGGCCAGGCCGTCGGCTAGCGCCTGGGCGGTTTCGGAAATTACGGCGTCATCGTCAAGAACGGTGAATTTCGCTCCCGCCTTGGCAAGCCGGGCTTCGATGTCCGATTGGTCGTACTCAGGTCCCAGATAGGATCCCTGCATGGCGTCCAAGGCCTTATCCGGGGTCCGCGGCTGTCCCTGAAACAGGTAATAGGCCGCCAACGCGGCGCCCAAGGCGCCGCCGGCGTCGCCGGCCGCCGGCTGCACCCAGACGTTGTCGAATTTGCCGTCCTTGAGCACCTTGCCGTTGGCGACGCAGTTGAGCGCCACGCCGCCGGCGAGACATAAATTCCTGGCGCCGCTTTCGGCCACCAGGCTCCGGGTCAGTTTCAACACCACTTCCTCGGTCACCGCCTGGACCGAAGCCGCCAGGTCCATATGGCGCTGGGTCAGCAGCTCACCGCCGCCTCGGGGCGGGCCACCGAAAAGATCGTCGAACTTTTCATTGGTCATGCTGAGGCCGGTGCAATAGCCGAAGTACGATTGATCTAGGCGAAAGCTGCCGTCGTCCTTCAGGTCCATCAGGTTATCGAGGATTAGGCCTAAGTACTTGGGCTCGCCATAAGGGGCCAGTCCCATGACCTTGTATTCGCCGGAATTGACCCTGAACCCGGTGTAATAGGTAAACGCCGAATAGAGGAGCCCCAGGGAATGGGGGAAGTGGATTTCCTTGGTCATTTCCAGGCGGTTTCCCTGCCCCCGGGCGACCGAAGTCGTTGCCCATTCGCCGACCCCGTCCATGGTCAGGACCGCCGCCGCCTCGAACGGCGAAGGGAAAAACGCCGACGCCGCGTGGCTCTGGTGATGTTCGGCGAAAAGCAGTTTGTTCTTCCAGTCGAATTCGGGGTCGAACTCCTTGAATTTCTTGCGCAGCAGGTCCTTTTGGAAAAGCTTTTCGCGCAGCCATATCGGCATCGCCATGTTGAAGGATTGAAACCCCTTGGGCGCGAACGCCAGATAGGTTTCCAATAGCCGTTCAAACTTTAGGAACGGCTTGTCGTAAAAGGCGATGAAATCGACGCCTTCGAGGCCGCTGCCGACATTATCCAGGCAGTAGCTGATGGCATGGGCCGGGAAACCCGAATCGTGTTTTTTGCGGGTGAATCGTTCTTCCTGGGCGGCGGCGGCGATGCGGCCGTCCTCGATCAGCGCCGCGGCGCTGTCGTGATAAAAAGCCGAGATCCCAAGGATGCGCAAGGCAAGGTCCAGATCAGAAAATCGTGTAGATAAACGGCGCCACCGCCGAACCCTGGCTGAGAACGACCAATCCCCCGAACACGGCCATCATGACGAAAATCGGCAGCAACCAGAATTTCTTGCGGACTTTCAGGAACGCCCAAAGCTCGGTTAAAAAATCCATGATTGTTCCTTAAAACTGGTGGCGCATGGATTGGGGCTCCGGCCCGGCCGGGCGGCGCTCGATCCAATATGATTTCGCTTGCCTGTCGAACCGCCGCCGGAGGGGATCCTTGCCCATCAGCCGCATGACCAGGGCTATCGGGGTGATGGTGGCATAAAACAGCAACCCCATGACCAGCGGGTTAACCACCTTGTGCAGCGCCATCCCGAACAGGAACCAAACCCGGTTCAAGGGCCGCAACAGGGTAGGCCAGAACAATCCTGCGGCGGCGAAGACGCCAGCCGCGATCAACGCCCAAAGGCGAATGGCGCCGCCGTCCAACAAGGGCCATAACCCGATGACGGCGAAAACAAAGGCGAAAACGATGCCGAAGCCGCGTTCGCCGCCGGCTTTCGGTTCGTCCCCGCGTCCGAAGTCTTCGTGAAAGGCCTTTAATTCCGCCATCTTTTTCAATGTCCTCAGCCGCAGGTGTTTACCCCTTGAACGCCGGGAAAGTAAAGGCCGGTGAGGACGGGGTTTTAAGTCTTTATCAGCCGTGCCGCGTAAAAGCCGTCCATGGCGCCTTGTTCCGGCAAGTGACAAGGCAAGGTTCGTAGGTCGCCTTCGGCGGAAATCAGCTCTTTCATGCCGCCGACCTCGGTGGGCTTCACGGGCTCCCGGGTGGCCACTCCCCCGGCACCGATAAGGGACTCGATCCTTTCCGGCCCTTCTTGCGGCTGCAAGGAACAGGAACAATAAACAATCGTTCCCCCAGGGGCGGTCATTTCCAGGGCCGCCGTCAAAAGCCGGTCCTGGACGCCGGTCAGCTTGGCCATGTCGTCCGGTTTCTTGAGCCGCGCCACGTCGGGGTGGCGGCGGATGGTTCCGGTGGCCGAACAAGGGGCGTCCACCAGCACCATATCGGCCAATTGGGACGGGCGCCAGGTGGCGGCGTCGGCGGCGATGAGTTCCGCCGTGAGGCTGAGACGGCCGAGATTTTCACTCAACCTCGCCAGCCGCTTCTCGGACCGGTCGACGGCGGTGACAAACGCGCCCCGGTTCGCCAACTGCGCCGTCTTGCCGCCCGGGGCGGCGCACAGGTCGATGACGCGGCGGCCGGACACGCCGCCCAACAGGTTGACCGGCAGGGCGGCGGCGGCGTCCTGCACCCACCAGGCGCCTTCACCGAAACCGGGAAGGTCGGTGACGGTCCCGCCGGGCGGCCGGCGCAGGCTTCCCGCCGGCAATATCCGGGCGTCCAGCTTTTTTGCCCACCCGGCGGCGTCTTCCTTGACGGTGATGTCGAGGGGCGCCTCGGACAGATGGGCCTCGGCGATGCGGCGGCAGGTAGGCTCTCCATAGGCCTTGACCCAGGCCTCCCACAGCCAGTCCGGCGTGTTCAGCCGGGCCGCGTCCTGGGCTTCGGCCAACGCCCGGCCCTGGCGGCCGAGGCGGCGCAGCACGGCGTTGACGAGTTTCTTGTGAGGACCGTGCTTGCGGGCCTGGGCCAGGTCCACCGCCGTGGCGACGGCGGCATGGGGGGGCGTGTCGAGGAACAGGAGCTGCACCGCGCCGAGCCTGAGAATGTCCCGGACACCTTGGGCCTTCCCGGGCAAGGGCCGCTCCAGGGCGGCATCGATCACGGCGTCGATCTGGCCCAGGCGCCTTAACGTCGTTGCCGCCAACAACCGGGCGAAGGCGCGATCGCGGACTTCCAGATCGGCGAAGCCGGGGTGACCGGGAATGGCGTCGTCCAAGGGCCGGCCCCGTCGGAGAACGGCCTCCAACAGGTCGAGCGCCACCGCCCTCGCCAAAGGTGGTGATTTTTTATCGGCCATGGATCAGTCATGACCCAGCAGCCCGATCCTGGCAACCCGGTTGGCTTATCCGGGGGAAAGGCCTAGGCTTGAAGGCGCTTTTTAAGGGCGTTTGCCATGACCGACCAATCCAAGCGACGATTCCCGGCCGTCCACGCTTTCTGGGCCCGGGTGCTCACACGTCTCGGGCGTTCGCGGCCCGTATCCACCCCAGGGCCCGCCCGAGAGCCCGCTCCGGAGCCGGCACCCCAGGAAATCGGCGGTCCCAAGGGGCCAGAGCCGACCCGCTACGGCGATTGGGAAAACAAGGGCCGGGCCATCGATTTCTAGGCACGGCGCCTGAAACTCCCCTGGGATTTCATTTACCCCGGATTGCCCAGATGGATTACTAAATTGATGACCTGT
>NZAZ01000094.1 GCA_002686255.1 Rhodospirillaceae bacterium | reverse complement strand
TCAAAATAAAATTCTGCAATTTCCCTGACATCTTTTTTGACATTCCCAACTCTGATGCATTTTTTTTGCTCAACAGCTCTACCCATCACTCCATCGGTTAAATCAAGCTCGTATTCATCTAAATAATCTTGGTGCAGCGATGCAATGCACTCAAACTTCTTCTTTTTTTCATTAATTAAAAATATATTTGCTGCTTGAGCATTAATTCTTGTAATAATTACTTGAAGAGCAGTTTTTAAAGTATCATTTAAATCAAGAGAGAGCGCAAACTCTTGATTCATTTTGGTAATAATTTCAAAATCAATGTTTATTTTTGAATCTTCTTCCTTCTTTTCTACTTCTGGCTTATTTGGTTTAAATAAAAACATTTATTTTTCTGGCAATTTAAGCTGATTTTGATAAATTTTACAACTATGGAGATTATAATTAATAGTCCCAATTTGTACATATATCTACATGATACGGTATTAATGGTTCAATTTCTTATAGATGGATTTATCCAAGTAACTTCAAACTTCAAATTATAATCAAATATCATTAGTGGATTTTATTCTTGTAATAATCTTGGGAGCTCTTTGGGGTAGTTTTGCCAATGTGTGTATTTATCGTCTTCCACAAGATAAAGGAGTTGCCTCTGGTAGATCTTATTGTCCTAAATGTAAGAAAAAAATTGTTTGGTATGATAATATTCCATTAATCTCTTATTTTTTGCTAGGTGGAAAATGTAGAAAATGTAAAAAAAAAATTTCTTTTCAATATGCACTTGTTGAATTCATAAGCATTTTATCATTTCTTTGTATTTATTATTTATATGGCATTACTTTAACAACAGTATTGCTAATGATTTTAAATTTGTCTTTCATCATAATATTTTTTATTGACTTAAAACATTTTATCATTCCAAATGTATTAACATTTTCAATGATGGCTTTAGGTTTTATTAAATCTTTTGATCCAAATTTAAACTCAATTTTTCCAAATTATATTAATTCTTTAATTGGCGGACTATTGGGTTACGGAATAATTTGGTCGATTATATTTTTTTATAAACAAATTAGAAAAAAAGAAGGAATGGGTTTAGGAGATGCAAAACTTTTTGCGGTAATTGGATTTTGGTTTGGTTGGATTGCAATTCCTTTTGTAATTTTTCTTTCTTCAATAATAGCTCTTATAAGCGTGATTCCAGATTTATTAAAAAAATCAAAAAAAATGACTTCTCAAATACCTTTTGGACCCTATATAATTTTTGGAACTTTATTGTATTTAGTTTTTAAAAACGATTTAACAAATTTAATTTTTTAATCAAAATGGACAAATTTTTATTTGTAAATATAGTTATATCTGCATTAAACATATTCATTATTGTTTATGCTTATTCTTTAGTTTTTTTTCCAAAAAAATGGAGAAAAAAAATTAATCAAGACACATTAGTTGGACTTGCTTTAATTTTTTTCACGATGACCACTATGTTTGCATGGATTATTTATTTTTATTTTGAAATATTTAAACCACTTGGTTATTAAGGTTAATACTTAGTTTTTTAGAAATTATGTCGCCAAGAACTTCTATACGTATTTACTTGTCCAGAAGCTGCATCGATAGATATTAAATCTTTTTTACCAGAATCTTCGCACTCTTTTCTTTTTTTAGCATCTTTAATTTTACTACAATCTACTTGACCCGCAATATTAGCAAATAGTTTACCTGCAAAGGTTACAATTTTAGATAAAACACCTTGTCCAACCCAAGCACATTTATTATGTTTACCAATTGTCTGACCTAATTGTGATGAAATGTTTGTTCCACATTCATCATCTACACCACAAATGTAAGCATCTCCTAAACTACATTTATTTAAAGATCGTGTTGGTTCATAAACTGGGAAATAAGCTTGTCCTTTAAATACAGTTGGTTCTGCAGTTACTTTTGCAAAGTTTCTTAAACTAACGTACCAACCTTTATCTGCACTCTTAGGACATTTAGCACCTGTTGTATCATTTGTGGTATTTTTACATTTAGTAATATCATCTGCCGATGCTGGTTTAGCTATTTCTTTATATAAAGGATAGTCTCTATCTTTTATTCCTAACATATAATTTTGTACACCTGAGGTCGTATCATTAATTCTTTCGTAATCACCCGTACCTGCAAACAGCCACAACATATTTGTGGTATCACCAATTGTTGCATCCATTGAATGATACATATATCTACCATTTGCTTTATTAGAACCTGCTGTGAAAAGGGTTGTTTTGTCATATAATTTAATTGAATTACCAGTCCCATCATCTGGCATGTTGGTTAAATTTATTTTTGTAATTTTTCCTTCAAGATCACCTATATAAACTAAACCACCAGAGTAAGTTAATCCTCTTGCAGTATCAGGTGTAACGAGAACTATTGAGCTTGGAATAGAGTTAACGATATCACTAGTTGCCGTATCTTCAATTTCTATTCTTTTATATATACTCATTGGATTAGCATCATCTTCTAAATTAATTATTGTTAAATTTGATCCAACTCCCTCGTATTGAGTTCCAAATCCTCCACCCATTGCAGCAACATAAACATCATCTAAAATATTATTATCACCAGTACCATTATTAGGTATTCTAAATATTCTAGGATCAGACCATGTTTCTCCCAGTTGGCTGTAATCATATTCAGGATGCGTTTGAACTCCTGTTTGTTTAGAACCAGGTTTGATAAATACTCCAAGTTCTGAGCTCGTGTTAGTACTACCTGGATCAGCGCTATAAGTCATTTGATGACTAAATGTAAATTCACTATCTCCACTAGAATTTGTAGTTACATTGAAGTTAGTATAGTTATTTCCATTATAAGTTACTCGTACATCACTTTTGCTAAGACCTTGAACTCCGAGAGTAAAAGTTCTTGATTTGTAACAAGATGTAGATTTTGAAGCATTACAAGTGTTGGAAACACTATTATTGTTAATATAATTATCTGTAACTGTAATTGCCTCTTCAAATGATGCTAATGAATAAGAATTAGAGATATAGTCATAATTATATATTACTTGATTATGATCTACACGATAAACTCGGTTATTAATTTTATCATTATATATAGAGTATAAATGAAGTGGTTTATCAGGGTTAGTTATATCTAAAACACTCACACCAGCTCCACCTCTGCCATATGGAGCAAATAAAATTGTGTGCCATTTTTTTTGAGAACCTGATGGACTTTTGAAATACATATCATGTACAACAATAGATCCGTCCACACCAAAAATAGCATTAGTTCCTCCGCCTCCTGGTAAGTTCAAGTTAGTGTTCATCACCAATGGTAAACTTGGAGCAATAAGAGGAGGAACAAATCCCCATTTTTCCACTCCTGTTTTAGTATCTATTGCATGAAGTATTCCACTGTTAGATCCTGCGTAAATAACTTCTTGTCTATTTGAAAGTGATTGTGCCCAAGCACCATAACCGTTTACAGATCTAAAATAAGATTCTTGGTTAGTACTTGAAAATCCAGTTTCAGCAGATGGAGCGCCTACAACAATTAATTGAGAGTGATAAATATCTCCTAGGTAAATCTTTTTACCATTAGCACTTTTTCTATCTTCAGTTAAATTACAGTCGCCATCATAATCAAAATAGTCAGATCCTCTAATAAAATTTACTAGTCCACTTAAATCATCAGATGTCCCATCTATAACACCTGCAGAACTTGCGCATCTTCTATTTAATGATGAGCCAGCAGAATTATTAGAGTCTCTATGATAATCCAATATATCATTTCCAAATAATGCGAAAACGTTTCCTATCTCTGTAGCATTTGAGTCTTTAAAGTTATTGTAATCAGTTTTATAATCAGTTCCAGGTATTACACTCCAAATTTTTCTAGAGGATGGGCTAGGCATCTTTTCTGCTGCTGACCAATTTCCTTTGTCTGTTGTATCTATACTTCCATCACCATTTATTTTAGTTCTTGAAATTGTTCCAATCCACTCTTTATTTTGCTGATAATCAAATTGTGCTTGGTATAAAGATCCACCTTCTTCTATTGTTGCAGTAATTGCTGGAGCAGTAAATGAAAGCTTAGATGCAATAATTTGGTTAATTAGTTGTTTAAGTTGTGTAGTTAGTGATGCCGCTGTTGTAGCAACAATTGCTTTTTTAGTTCCACCGGCAAGAGCTAATTGATTAAAGTTTCTTAATCCATTTGAACTTATACCAGTTCCAAATGCTACAGTGAAAGTTGAAATTTCATTGTTGTTGTAAAGCATTCTTGCAGTACGCACAGCACTATTATGACTATACCAATCACCATCACCAATTACTAAAATATAAGATTTTTGACATTTAGAATTTTTATCTATGGGTGAGTAGGTTGTGTTTCTATAATATTGATCAGCAATACGCATAAACGCCATTGCATCAGTCCCGCCTCCAGGGTTGACTGTATTAATCATTTTAGCTATTTGAGCTGCACCTCCTTTATAGATAGGTACTTTTAGACAGTTATAACTAGAACATGGAATTGCGCGGCCAGATCCCGTTTTATGATTACCATTCCACCTATTAAAGCCCGATGAACCAGAAGCCCAATAAGCAAACCCAAAATCTACTCCTGAAGTCAGCGAGGAGTCTGTAACAAGAGCTTTAATTGCATCCTGAGCGGCTTGCATTCTAGTTTGAGGTCTTCCTCCAATACTTTTGATCCAGGTGCCATTACTATCCATTATGTGAACTTGTCCATTATTTAAATTTCCACCAAGCAATCTGTTATTATTATCATCCCAACCTAAACCCCAAGGATAGTACCAATATAAGCTAGATGCAGAAGAATTAGACATACTTCTCGCACCTTTAGTCCAATTCAGTGTGTATGAAGAACCATTTGAGGCTACAGTAATTTTTCTTAATCGACTATTACTCCATGACAAAGTGTATAATACATTTGTATTGTTTGGATCAGCTTGCAAACCTACATAGCTACCTTCAGGATAATAAAAACTATTAGAACTCGAACCAGGACATTTCATTGTGTTCGTATTTAAACTGGATCTATAAATCCGGTTAGAAACAGAATGGTATATATAACCACCAGTAATAGTAGCACCATAAGCGTACCTATGAACACTATTTCCACCACAATTATAAATAGAGTTAGTACTAAGGTTTATTGTTTTATATCCGTTACTACCTCCCACATATAAATAACCAGTACTTTTATCTATTGTCATATTATAAGGATAAAAACCAAGATAATATTTTCTAAGACATATCCCGTCACTTGCTCTAATAGCTACAACTGATCTTTCGTAATATGCAGTGGTATAATAAACACCATTATAGGTTTCGCCACTATAAGACCATGAGGTTTTACAATTTGAATTCCCTTCATACCTTGAATTACCTTTTCCTGAAACACCATTATATCCAAATCCCGTGTCTGCGGTTGCTGAAGCATATACAAATTTCTTAACTCCATCTCTACTATACTGTGAAACAATAATATCACCATTGCTGTCCGCATCTGCATCGTAAGGATATCTAAGAGCTGCGGTTCCTCCACCCATACGCGATCCCATACTTCCAGATTTATCAAGCATGATTAATACATTTGCAGGAACATCTCCTATACCTGATCCAGGCGGTAAAGCTTTTGCAAATAAATTTTCTGTTGAAAGAAATAAAATTAAGAAACTGAATATTAACTTTTTAATTTTCATTGTGAATTTTCTAACATCTCCATTTCTTTATCCGCATAAAATCTTCCAAGCTTTTCATCAAAAGCAGGAGTTGATAGATACATTTGCTCATCCATAATTCCACCTTCACCCGGCAATCTTTGATAAACTACAAACCAATTAGATTTTTCAAAAACATGAAAATCATTATAAGCTTTTGGATTATTGGTCGTATCAAAGTCTCCGTAAGTTTTTTTCACATAATTCATTAAAGTTAATTTTTCAGATGGAATGTTTCGATCATCGTTTAATGCTATAAAATTAATTGCAATTAATTCATCATATAAAAACCTATACTCGATAGCAATGTCATCAAGTTTTTCATTTGGGCAAATATCATTTGCAAGAATAGGATAAATTTCAAGACCTGGATATTCTGATGGGAAAGCTCTACCTGCTATTTCTTTTTTTTCAAAAACATCTTTCTTTTCTCCAAATTTTGCTTTCACATCACAAGCCGCAAAAGCGAAAGTGTTAAAAATTAAAAGAAGAAAAATTGCTTTAATAAAAATTCTCATCTAATTCTATATTTATACTATTTCAAAATTTAATTTATTATTAATATCGTTCATATTGGTTTATTTAGGAAGAACAATAACGCTTTCTAAAGCTACAATCATTCTTTTTGTTTTATTTGTTACCTCGTGTTTTTGTTTTTGAACACTAAATTGATGTTTTTCAGCTTTTATTCCACAACCAAATATTCTATAGGCCATTCCATTATTTCCAGTATCTCCAGATTTTTTTTTTATGCTTTGACCCGAACCTTTAAAAGGTGCCGAACCTATTCTTGTGACAAAATATTCATAATAGTAACCTTTTAATCTTTCAGCTTCATCTTTCTCTGTTTTTGATGCGTTATTATTAAAACTATCTCTAATTACATCCCCAAAATTCCAACTTTCTGCAGCTACAACCTTAAAATCATTAGGTATTTCAGGAAAACTTTTAAAACAATAATTTGATGTATTAAAATAAAATTTATTAGACGTTTTATAGTTTTTTTTTGTCATTTGACCATTAAAATTAGAAGTTTGATTTGATGGTAAATTTTTTTTTGTTACATCTCTTTTATGTGATGAGATGTTCCAAGGTCCTAAAAACTGATTAAGCAAATATTTTTCACCCTCTAAAAGGGCTGTTTCAGCAACGTAGAATGTTTGCTGATATTCATCACTCTTATTATTACTTTGGTGGTCGCTCGCTGAAATAACTATTAATGCACCTCCCATCAATGACATTGCTAACATTAAGACTAATGAAAGTACTAAAGCAAAACCTTGTTCATTCTTTTTCTTTATCATAGTCCCATATTCCTTGCGTGAGCTGTAACAACTATTGTGTCTCTTAAAAATTTATCCGTTTTTTTTATATTTCTCATAGAATCTGTCATTGCAAGTATTTTTCTTAGTTTTGAATTTCTAAAGAAATCTTTTGTGGACCTAACGGTTAATGCAATATCAACAGTCCTTATTTTATATAATTTATCTTTAGTTGCATTTGTTGGAGTAGGGGGCGGTTTAATTAAAAGACCTGTTTCATCAATTGGATTAAAAACTAAATCACTTATGTAGTCGACAATTATTTCAGGTTCATAAGTATTATCATTACCATCCGTTTTTGGATCATCCCATGCCTTAGAAACAGTGTTCCATTTTTCTATTGATTTATAAATTGCAAAAGCATCAATAGGTGGAAATTTATTTCCAGGCAAAGGCGGGGCACTTTTATTTGGAACTTTCGACCTTTTACATTGATAAGTAATTTTATATCTCTCATAAGTATACCTAGGCGGGGTTCCAGTTGGTTTTCCTGCAATACTCCCATAAACAATTTTAATCTTGTCGCAATTTTGAGCGAAGTTAGATGATTTAGTAATTATGATAGGAGCATGTTCATTTGAAGTTTGAACATTGTCGTTGAAATATTTAAATCCTGCCAGTCGAATATCTCTTAATATCATTCCTATAACATCTCTTCCAGCTGTAGAAATTTTTGCTCGATCAGTTACTTGTGAATATGTATTATTAACTACAGTGTAAGACGTAAACATTGCAGCCATCATTACAAATGAAATTAAAATTCCAATTAAAATTTCAATTAGAGTTACACCTGCAATAGATCTTAATTTTTTTTTCATTTAATGAATTTGGAAATAAAGATATTTTTTCTTACTGCCGTTATTCATATTTATTTCCACCTTTCCTAAGTACCACTTGTCATAAATACCAGTACCATTATAAGCTTGAGCATTGTTGTATTTGCAGTTATTGCCTGATGCAGAGTTATTACAAATATCAAATACCTTTAAAAATTTAATATCTTGATTGCCTTTGCATTTAATTCTTCTTGTAGAAAATCTATCGTCCCATTTTTTGAATTTATTCTGCGCAGCATTAGTAAAAGACCCTGAGCTTGAAGTTCCAGAAGAACAACTTCCCATTCTCCATGAAGAGGTACCTGATACTTTATTTAATATCAAATAATCCATAAGCTCAACGTCTTTTGTTGGAGAGTTTGAGTGTTTTTCAGAAATTAAGTCTTCTGCAACCATACCAGCCAGGTAATTAGACTTAGTTCTCTCACCCGAGACATCTATTGATTGTACTGAATAATTAACCATTTGAAATATAGCAACAAAGCCAATTCCGATAATTGCAGTAGAAACTAGCGCTTCTAACAAAGTCATTCCTTTTTCAGACTTTCTTTTATTGTGTAGTCCAATCATTTCCACTCCATTTGTATTTTTTTACTGTACCAAATCTTGACCAAAGCACCAAGTAAGCAGGTTTTTCTAATCCAGAAGATTTATTAACTCCGCATTTACCACCGGAATTTTTAGCATTACTGGTAGTACAGATAATAACATAATCATCTTTAGTTTGTTCAGCAATTTTAAGATTTATATTGCTATCTAATTTTCCAGAAGTTTTGAATTTAGATCCATCTTTTGAAAAACAAACTGATCCATCGCCATTAATATGTACAGATACAGCCTTGGTAGTTTCTTCAACTTTGTGTTCATCCCAATAACCACTGTTAACCAGTCTACAATCAAGTGTTTTATTAGAGTCACTAATAATATCTGAAAATGTATCTTGATACATGCCTTTCGAATAAAAATTTGTTTCAGTTGTTCCTATAGGTCTAATTTGAAGTTGAACGTATTGAAAATTTCCTCTTTGTAATTGTGTGTTGATGTTTGTAATCATTGCGCTTACTTTTTCTGTAGCAGCTCTTAATTCTCTATCTTCGCGCCAATCCATGAAATTTGGATAACCAACAGCAGAAATAATAGCTACAATTGTAATAACAACAAGTAACTCTATTATTGAAAATCCTTTATTGTCCTGCTCGTGCTGCACCTGGATCTATTTTTCCTTGTTTCACCAATTCCTCTAAAGATTTGTCCATAGTAACCATTCCATCTCTAACCGCTGTTTGCATAATACTTGGAATTTGATGAATTTTTGCTTCTCGAATTAAGTTTTGTATTGCGGGTGTGCATTTCATTATTTCGAACGCACCGACTCTACCTTGGCCATCTTTTGTTTTTAATAATCTTTGCGTAACTACCATTTTTAATGATGTAGAAATTTGCGCACGAATTTGCTCTTGTTGTTCAGGTGGAAACACATCAATAATTCTGTTAATCGTACTTGGCGCACCACTGGTGTGCAAAGTTCCGAAAACTAAATGACCTGTTTCGGCAGCTGTTAATGCTAAACCAATCGTTTCAAGATCTCTCATCTCTCCAACTAGAATTACATCCGGATCTTCTCTTAGTGCAGCTTTTAAAGCTGCCGCAAAAGATTGTGTTTGTTTTCCAACTTCTCTGTGAGAGACAATGCTTTTATTGTCTTGATGAATAAATTCAACAGGATCTTCAACAGTAATTATATTTGAATTTTTTGTTTTATTTATTTCATTGACAATTGCTGCAAGTGTTGTTGATTTACCAGAACCCGTTGGACCTGTAACTAAAACTAAACCTTTATGAAAATCAACAATATCATAAAGTGACTGAGGTAAATTAAATTGATCCATATCTGGAATTTTACTTTCAACCCTTCTGCAAACGCACGCAGATCCATTAATAGTTTTATAGAAATTTGCTCTAAACCTTAAACCACTCAAAGTAATTGCAGTATCTAGTTCATGTGTTTTTTCAAAACGTTCAAGCTCAACCTCATTACAATTCATAGTTAATAAATCCATAAGATCTTGAGGCGCAACCTTTACATCTTGAACTACCATTATCTCACCTGTTTGTCTGTAAGCCAAAGGTGAACCCGATCTGATATGAAAGTCAGAAATTTTTTTGTTATTTTTTGCTAGCTCTTCTAATTTTTCGAACATAAAGTGTATTGATACTATAAATAAGTAGATATTGACCACTTATTATTTTAAATAAACCCATTTTAGACAGAAGTTAATTTATTTCTAGTAAAAGTTGAGTATATAGTGTTATTTTAAAAATTATTATTATGAAAAATCCTTTTGCAAGCCTTTTTAAAAAAAAAGATGACACCACTACACCAATAGTTGGAGCAAGTGAGCAAAAAAAAAAGGGTGGGTTTTTTAGTAAATTATTAAAAAATAGATTAGGAAAGTCGGCAGTAAAAGGAGAAGAAATAGTTGGTGTTGAATTAACACCTAATGAAATTCGTTTAGCCCAAGTATCAAGCAACAAATCAAATCAATGGGTTTTAGATAGATTTGCTGTCCATAAATTTGAAAGTATTTCAGAAGGGGGTACGGTTTTAGAAAATTCGGATAAAATTGCTGAAGAACTTAAAATAGCTTTACAAAAATCTAAAATTTCCACAACAAATGCTGCAATCGCTATTCCGGTAACTAGCGCCATCATAAGAGTTGTAACCGCTCCCTTAATGAAAGATGAAGAATTAAAAAAAGCAATTGAAACGGATTCTTTGTGGGAAAATTTAGTTCAGTTAACTGATAACCTAGCAGATTATTCAATTTTTCATCAAGTAATTAATAGAGACAAAACGGGCAATACGATGGATATATTGTTTGTTGCTTCAAAACTTTCTGACATTAATAGTTATACCAATATAATAAAGAAAGGTGGGCTAAATGCAGTTATCATTGACGTTAAATGCTTTGCATTAAAATCTGCCGTTGACCAAGTAAATCAAATCTCAGGATCTATTGAGGAATCAAATTTAACTGCGGTATTAGAATTTGGTTTAGATGAAAACTACGTAATGATTTTATATGAAAATAATCCGATCATTACAGATATTTTTATAAGAGGCCTAGATAGAACAACTTTAAGAGAAAGCAATAATCAAGAAGAAATGGATGCTCTTGTCAGGAGATACATTACGCAGGTTAAACAAGCTGTTCAAGATTTCGAAACTAAATATGAAAAAAGAATTAGGAATTTAAAAGTAACCTCTAATTTACCTAATGTGGACGAATATTTAGGAAACTTCAGAAAGAATTTGGCCAATACTGGTTTCAATTTGTTTGATCCATTAGATGGAATTAAAATTCCCGCTCAATTGGAAAATGAAGTAAAAATAGATAACCGATCTTATTTTTCAACAGTCATGGGATTAGCATTTAGAAAACTTGATGTATTTGGTTACTATAAATTTGTAACAGCAGTTAAAAATATTAACCTTTTACCAAATAGAGAAAACATGATAGCTCAGAAGAAAGCAAAAGTATTTTCAAATTTTGCATTTAAAGGAGTGATTGGAATTGTTACTGCAATATACATTGTTCTATTTGGTTTATCATTCTGGCAAATTACAGAACTAAATAAAAAGAATGAAGGTTACGAACAAATTGTTCAGACTCATGAATTAAAAACTATAGAAAAAAATAAATATGCTAAAGAAATTGGATTTATGTTAAAATCTTTAGAGTTAAGTAAGTCTATAACTTCAAATAAAAGTATTAACTTTAGAGTTTTGGCACAAATCGCATCTGCAGTTCCAAAAAGAGTTAAATTTAAAGCTATTGAGTACAATGGTGCAGATTTAGTAGTGATTGAAGGTTCTGCTTATAGCGATCAAGATATACTTAAATTAATTAGCAATTTAAATAACAAAAAACTTATTTCACAAGCATCATTAGCAACTATGACCTTGCCTCAAGGGCAGCAAGGTTCTCAGCAAATGAAGGGTTTTAAAATAGCCTGTATACTGGAGCAGGTATAATGGACTTAAAAAACATGAACATGTCCGATCTTAAAGGAAAGTTATCAGGAATTGATAAAAAGACTTTAATTAAGTTCTTCATAGGTTTTGGTGCGGTAATTTTATTTATAATTATCTACTACGTAATTTTAAATCCAATGGTTAAGGAAAAAAAAGTAAAATATGAAGATAAATTGTTAAAAACAAGCGAAATAGCTCAGTTCAACAATGATATCATTGTCTTTAAAGCTAAAATTAAAAAACTAAAACCAAAGTTTGAAGAAAGTTCTACCTTATTTCATTCAAAAGCAGAGGTTGAAGATCTTTATCAAAGCTTAAGTAGATATGCGTCTGTAAATGGGTTGGTTATTTCTAAGATCGAGAAGAAAAAACTGAAACCAGTTTTAAAACCAGGTATTGCTGCTCAAGCAGAAAACCTAATAAAAAAAGAAATGGTTTCATATTATAAAATCCCAGTTGATTATGAGATAAAAGGCAATTTTCTTGGATTTATTAAATTTAAGCGTGCTGTCGCTAGATCAAAGAAAATGTTAAACTTTGACAAGGAGACAATAAGTATAGTACAAAACGATGCAACTGGAGCGATAGTTGCTAGGGGAGAATTGACAATAGTAGGTTTACCAAATGATTTTTTTTAGAATAGTTTTTATTTTATTGGTTATGCTTTTAGCAAATTCATCATTTGCTGATGACAATACCCAAAATCAAGAAGTTGTAGATCAGGTAAAAGAAATTACAAAAAATCTTCAAGAAGATGAAGAAGTACCTTTAAATGATCCTTTTGCAGGTAATGAAGGTAATAATTCATCAGGAAATATTCCCGAGGGAGAACAAGAAAATGAAATGAGTTTATATAATTTTAAACTTGCAGGATTGATTTCAGGAAAAGATCACAGTTATATTTCTTTAGTAAATGCTAGCGGCGAAGTTATTACTTTAACTCTAGGTCAATACTTGGGAAAAATTCAATTGATTGATTTAAGATTAACTGAAGCGATTTTCAAAAAAGAAGATAGCTCATATATGATTTTGGATTTTAATAATCAGATAAGAGAGGCAGATGAATATTAAAAAATTATCATTAATCTTTGGACTTATAATATTTGCTTTAGTTTTAAATGGTTGTGCCAATTCTAAATTTAATAAAAAATATAACAAACCTTTCAAACATAACACTCCACTAATTCAAGATAAAAATATTGTAAAGAGTGGAAAATCAGAAATAGCAAAAACTCTTGAAATGGGTCCAAAACCCACTGAAGGAGATACTAGAAAACTTGGAAAAAGAAAAAAAATATCTTCTGAAACACAAAGAAACTATTTGATCATTCCAGATGATTACCCGCTTTTAAAACAAAGAGTCACTCTAAAATTTAAAAATTTAGATTATAAAGAAACGATGAAATTAATGGGTAATATTGGTGAAATAAATGTATTAGTTGGCGATGAGGTCGCTGGCGCGATTTCTGCAGAACTAATTGATGTTCCTTGGGACAAAGCTTTTCAAGCTTTATTAGATATGAAAAATTATGCATCTGATGTGGATGTTGTCAGCAACTTAATTAGAGTTCATTCACCAGAAACGTTAACTTCACAAGAAACTTATAAATCAGAAAGAGCTCAAGCAGTTAAGAAAAAAGTTGAACTAGAAGATAGTGTGGAGCCAATTTATTCAGAGATTTTTAGATTATATTATATTTCTCCAACACAAGCGAAAACAACAATAGAAGAATTATTTACTCAAAAACAGGGAGATAGTTCTTATACTCCTATTCAAATTACTGAAGAAATTACTACAAGATCAATTATTGTTAGAGGAAAAGAAAAAGATTTAGATGTTGTAGATAAAGTAATTAAAGAAATAGATATTAGAACAAAGCAAGTTTTAATCGAGGCATTTATTGTTGAAGCAAACTCAGATTTTGAAAGAGCATTGGGTACAAGACTTGGTGGTTATTATAAAAGACAAGGTAAACAAATGGGAGGTGTAGCAGGAACAAGTTCTGCCGGAACATTTGATCCAATTTCATCCGCAGCATTAGGATCAACAACCGATGCAATTACTAATTTTGCAACAACCGGTGCTACGAGTGGTATAGGTATTTTAAGATCAACTGGAACAATGGCATTAAAAGCAGAAATTACCGCACTTGAGTCTATCGGAATGGGAAAAACTATTTCAAATCCAAAGGTATTTACTTTAGATAATCAGACGGCAACTGTCACTCAAGGTGAAGAAATTCCATATCAAACCACATCTGAAGGAACAACTTCAACCTCATTTAAAGAAGCAGCATTAAAATTAGAAGTAACGCCAAGTATTATTGGTGATGGAAATGTATTATTAACAATTCAAGTAAATAACGATACACCAAACAGAACAACCGACTCTGATGAGCCTCCAATTAACAAAATGGAAATTGTGACCAAATTATTGGTAGCGGATGGTGATATAGTTGTAATTGGTGGAATTAAGAAAAATGTTGTAGCCAACAGCAAAAGCCAAACTCCAGGTTTAGGGAATGTACCAGTAATTGGCAATCTCTTTAAAGGAAAATCAAAATCTGATAACCTTGATGAATTGTTGGTATTTATTGCACCAAGAATTTTATAATGATTAATATAAGTAGAGAGTCAGAAATTAATTTAATCAATATCTTAATCGATCAAGATATTATTTCAGGAAAAGATCTTGTTAGTATCAAAAAAGTTTCGAGTGAAACTAAAAAAACACAATTGGATGCTGTATTTGAATTAAAGTTAACTGACGAAGAGAAAATTTTAGATTTATTAGTTAAAGAACAATCTTTAGCTACAGTTGATTTATCGAGCATGCCAGTTACAGATGAGATAAAATCAGTTCTTCCTTCAAATTATGTTAACATGAACTTTATTGCTCCATTTAAATTAGAAGGCAATACACTTCATATAGCAATTTCAGACAGCTCGAAACTAAGCTTAATGAGAAACTTAAAAACAATTACCAAAAAAGATATTGAATTACATGCTGCAAAAATTACACATATTTCAGATTTTATTGATAAAATACT
>NZAZ01000093.1 GCA_002686255.1 Rhodospirillaceae bacterium | reverse complement strand
TCAGGGTGGCCACCAGTTCCGCCGCCGGCAGCGCCCTCGACAGCGCCGCCGATTGTCCCGACCACAGCGACATGAAATCGCCTTTGCCGGCCTCGGCGCGAGACGTCGGCGCCGTTGCGGGTGGCGGCATCGGGGAAACCCTGCCGGGCCTTGGTGTTCACGGTCGGGCTTCACGGTGTTTTGAAGGAAACAGAGGGTTAAAAACGTTGATTCATCCCTTCGAAAGGTTACATGATTATAACCATGGGAAAGCGCCGAATGGGTCAACCGGGCGGGTCAACCGGGGCGCGGGAAGGGATGTTATCAACACGCGTTTATAGCAAATGGTGACATCGTCATAAAAAACGTTTCAACAGCAGCCAAGTTTACCTTTTTGATCGCCGGCCTGGGCGTTCTTGCCGCCTGCGCCGGAAGCGGCAGCGGCGGCGGTTTTTACTCCCTGCCGGGACCGAGGGCCGTCGAGTTGCCCCTGGACAGCGGCTTGATCGTCTTCGCATCCGAGCACGTCGGCAAGACCCCGGTCAAACGCATCCAATACACCGACAACGAACAACGGATCGATTACGCGCTGTTCAAGGGCAACGGCGCCCAGGGCGAATTCATCTTTATGGACAAGCCTTATACGCTGCCGGTGTCGTTCAATTTTCCCTTCACCATCCGCGATAAGGTGGAAACCTGGAACTTCTCCAAGGGCCAGGCGGCGGAATGGGAAAAAGCGGTCCAGATCCATACCAAGCTCGGGTGGGTCTTTTACCGGCCGTACCGGCTCACCGGCTTGAACCGGGCGTGTTTCGGCATGTCGGGCGAATGGGACATCGCTCCCGGCGACCCGAAGCTGCAAAACACCCGCATCATGTTCGGTTATTACTGCCAGCCGCCGGGCGTGGCCCTGAAACACCAAAAAATGATGTCGCTGATCGACAACATCGGCCTCAAGGGCGTCACCCAGCGGGACGTCAAATTCTCCGACAACGTGATGAATTTCCACCGCGACGTGGCGGAAAACTTCTCCGGCCCGCAAGCCGCCAGCCGGGCGATGAACGTGGCGCAAGGGGGCGGACCGGGGACTTCGGCCGGGATCGGCGAATTCCCGTTCAATTACGCCGAGTACTACAGCCTCGGCGACGGCGACGATGAACTGAATAATTGAACGGTTCCTGACCTCCAGGCAAAAAACAAGGCGCGCGCGCCCCGAGAATTTCCGGGGCGCTTTTCGAGGCCGCGAAAGGGGCCTCAGAGAGGGTCCGGCGGGGCCTGGAAGATGTCCGGGCCGCCGCCGTCGCGGTAACGCTCCAGCGCCCAGGTGACGGACGGGAACGCCAGATCGCCCCAGGGAATGTCCTCCCACCCGGCCAGGATCACGTCCTCGCTTTCGGGGCCCGGGGCGAAATCCGCCGACGTCATCCGCGCCCGGTGGACAACGTAGACTTGGCTGATGCGGGGGATCTCGTAAAAGCCGATCAGGCCGTCGATCTCGATCTCGGCCCGGGCCTCTTCCCAGGCTTCACGCCGGGCGCCTTCGGCGGTGGTTTCGCCCAGTTCCAAAAACCCCGCCGGAATGGTCCAGAAACCCTTTCGGGGCGGGATGGCGCGGTGGCAGATCAGGAACTTCTCCCGCCAAACGCAAACGGCGGCGGCGATGATTTTCGGGTTGTCGTAGGCGATGTAGCCGCAATCGGGACAGACCAGCCGCTCCCGGTCGTCGCCGGGCGGCACGGTCTTGACCGATGGCCCTGTTTTCCCCTGTTCGCCCATTTTCCCGAGTGTGGCGCGGCGGGGCCGCTTAGGCAAGTTCCACTAGCCGGGGAGAATCCGCACCTGGTCCACCGCCAGGCCCAGGACGACGTCATCCCCGACATCGAAAACCGGACGCCCGACCTGATGGGTGTCGTCGACCAGGATCACGTGCTCTCCGACCCGGACGGCATAGCGGATGAGACTGCCCAGGAATTCCCGGTGCTGGATGCGCCCGGAAAGTGTCGGATCGTCCCCGGTTAGGGCGCCGGGCGCGCCGATCGCCATATTCTGCGGCCTGAACATGACGGTGCGCCTATCGCCGGGCTCGATGCCGTCGCCGTCGAGGGAGATCTTGGTGCCGTCCCCGGCGGTGAAGACGGCTTGGCCGTCCGCGACGGTGACCTGGCCGTCGATGAGGTTCGCCGTACCCAGGAAGTGGGCGACGAAGCGGTTGGCCGGGTCGTCGTAGAGGTCCACCGGCGCGCCGACCTGCTGAATGACGCCGTCGTTCAACACCGCCATGCGGTCGGAGATGGTGTTGGCCTCCTCCTGGTCGTGGGTGACGAAGATGGTGGTCAGCATCAGTTTGCGTTGCAGTTCCAGGATTTCGCGCCGCATCTGGATACGGAGGTTGGCATCCAGGTTCGACAACGGCTCGTCCAGCAACAGCACCCGGGGCTCGATAACGACGGTGCGGGCCAACGCCACGCGCTGCTGCTGGCCGCCCGAGAGCTGGGATGGGCGGCGCTCGGCGAATTCCGACAGGCCGACCAGTTCCAGCGCCGCGTCGACGCGGCCTCGAATCTCCTTCGCCGGCACGCCATGTTCCTCGAGGCCGAAGGCGACGTTCTTCCGGACCGTCATGTGCGGCCACAGGGCGTAGCTTTGGAACACCATGCCGACGTTGCGCTTCCACGGCGGCAGGCGGGTAACATCGTCGCTACCGATGAAGATGCGTCCGCCGGGGACGGGACCGAAACCGGCGATGGCGCGAAGCAGCGTCGATTTTCCCGACCCGGAAGGGCCCAGGAAGGTGAAGAATTCTCCCGGTTCGATGGTCAGGTTGACGCCTTTCAAGACTTCGGTATCGCCGAACGACAGGCTGACGTCCTTGATGGTGACGCTGACAGCGGTGGTTTCCGATGCCATGCTCAGACTCCTGTGGCGATCGCCGCCTCGGGCGTCCGCTCGGTTTCCTTGCGCTCGATGACGCGATGCGACACGTAGGTGGCGACGCCGACAATGAGAACCGCGATGATGCCCAACGCCGCCCCCGGCCCGCGCCCCGCCGCCGCCTGCATGAACTCATAAATGCCATAGGCCAAGGGCGCGTCCGATTGCGACGACACCAGCATGATCGTCGCCGACAGTTCGACCGAGGCGGTGGCGAAACTGGTCACGAACCCGGCCATGATGCCGCCCGACATCAACGGCACGACGATGCGCCTCACCGTGCGCCCTTTGGTGGCACCCAGGTTCTCGGCTGCTTCCTCGAGCATGACGCTGACCTGCTGCAGGGCAGCCACACAGGCGCGAAGCGCGTAGGGAAGGCGGCGGATGGCGAGCGCGATGACGATGATCACCCACCACGATGCCAACGGCTTATCGACAATGGGGACGTTGAATTCGACGAAGGTCCTGAGGTACCCGATGCCGAGGACGACGCCGGGAATGGCGACCGCGCCCATGGCCGCATAGTCCAGCCACTGCCGGCCGACCAGCTTCGTCCGCCAAACGATATAGGCGATGGCGGTGGCGAAGACGACGTCGATGGCGGCGGCGAGACTGGCGTACAGGAGCGTGTTGTTGATGTAGTCGGTGGCGGTCCGGAAGACGCTCTCGTAATGGGCGAAGGTGAAGGCGTCGGGCAGGACGCTGAACGACCACACGGTGCCGAAGCTGAGCATCGCCAGCCCGAAATGCGGCGACAGCACCAGAGCCAAGATGAAGAGGACGACCGCGTAACAGCCGATCCTCTCCCACGGCCTCAGGTCCCGCTTCATCAGCCCGCCGCCGCCTTTCTGCACGGTCGCGTAATCCTTGCCGCGAAGGGCCAGGAACGAGGTCCACAGCGCCAACAGGGAGATCACCACCAGGATCACGGAGATCACATAGCCCATGGGGTCGCCGATGCCGATCGAAGAGATGCGCAGGTACGCCTGCGGCGCCAGCATGTTGTTGATGTTCAGCAACAAGGGCGTGCCGAGGTCGTCGAAGACCTTGAGGAACACCAGCGACGCGCCGGCCACGTAACCGGGCATGGCCAGCGGAAAGACGATGCGGCGGAACAGGCGCGTGCCGCTGGAGCCCAGGTTCTGCGCCGCTTCCTCCATCGCCCGGTCGATGTTGTTGAGCGCCGCCGACAAATTGATGAGGATGAACGGGAAGTAGTGGATGGATTCGACCAGGATGACGCCGTTAAGCCCTTCCATGAACGGAATGGTGAAGCCGAACCATTCGTCCAGCAGCAGGTTCACCGAGCCGTTCTCGCCGAACAACAACAGCATGGCCACGGCGCCGACGAACGGCGGCATGATCAGCGGGACGATGCCCAGCGTCTGGATGAGGATGGCGCCGCCGAAATTGAAACGGGTGGTGAAATAAGCCAGCGGCAACGAAAACGCCGACGCCAGCACCACCGACATGGCGGCGACGTACAACGAATTGACGAACGATTCCCGGAACAGCGACGTATTGAAGAAATCGATGAAATTAATAAGCGTCAGCGCGCCCGTGTTGGGGTCCTGAAAGGCGACGTAAATAACCTTGAAGACGGGGACGACAAGAAAGATGAACAGGAACAGGCCCAAAAAAAGGGCCACCATGCCTGGTCCCCACTGGCCGCGTGCAATTGAATTCAAGGTCTTTCCCCGTTCATGTGGCTGCTGGCTCCCGAAACGGGACCCGGCCTGGCACGCCTAACGGCCGGACCCCGCCTTGGGAGGACAGTCTACTACATGGACGCGGCTTTTTTAGCCAGTTGCTTTGCCTTGGCGTAGTTGGCCTTGATTTCCGTGTCCCAGGCCTGTTCGAACTCGGCCTGGCGGCCGGTGACCTTGGTCGTCGCCTTCTTGCGCTTTTTCTTGAAGATCTTGTTGAAGTCCTTCTTGCTGGCCTTGGCCGCCGTGATCGGCACCTTGGCGACCAGCGCCCGGGCTTGCTTGATCAGCTTCATGGCCCCGGCGTTGCCCTTGGCTTTCGCTTCCGCCGCCTGGATCGCCTTGGTCGCGGCGCGCAGGTCGTCGAGCCGGTAGGTGATCATGACGTCGAACAGCGAGTTGATGATGTTGTAGCGGCTTTTAGACAACTGCAGGTCGAACTTCACCGCCGATCCGATGGACTTGTCCTTGAACGGATTGGGGAAACCAGCAGGCGCCTTGGCGTAGGTCGCCGGATTGACCGGCAGACGCCTGATCTTCGGGTCCAGAAGCACCTCCTGTCCGGCCGGCGACAGCAGGAACTCGATGAACTTGCCCGCCGCCCCGGGGTTGGGGGCGTTCTTGACGATGGCGATGTTGGCCGGCACCAGCGTCGTTACCGGCGGATACAGGAAATCGACCGGGAACCCCGACGCCTTCGAAGCCAAGCCGAAGAAGTCGATGACGATCCCGAGACCGAACTGGCCGGAGTTGACGCCGTCGGGAACGCCGAAGCTGCGCTCGGTGACGGTCTTGAAGTTGCCGGCGATCTCTTTCCACGCGCGCCAGCCCTTCTCCCAGCCTTCGCCCTGCAGCAGGGTCTCGACGGTCAGGTGCGTGGTGCCGGAGCGCGACGGCGCGCTCATGCCGACGTGGCCGTGGTAGATGGGCTTCGCCAAATCCGCCCATTTCTTCGGCACCGGCAGCTTTTTGGCTTTCAGATAGCGCGTGTTCCACATGATACCGTAACCGGAAGCGGCAAAGCCCTTGTAATAGCCCTCCGGGTCGTTGATGGGAAAGGCGCCGACCTTTTCCGGGATACCGGTGACCTTGACCTTGTACTTCTGCAACAGGTCGTCGCCCTTTAACACCTCGAAGGCGTCCGGAGCCGAGGCCCAGAACATGTCGGACGTGTTGTTCTTGGCTGTTTCCTGCAGGTACTTGATGCCGGCGGTGGTCTTTTTCTTCAGCATTTCGACCTTGATGCCGGTCGCTTTGGTGAACGCCTTGCCGACGGTGACCGTGGTGTCGGGCGGATAGGACGTGACGATGACCAGCTTCTCGGCCGCCACCGCCTGGATCGGCGCCGTCACCGCGCCGACGGCCAGAACCGCGCCGGCGGTCAATTGGATGAAAAAACGTTTCGTGATTTTCATTTTATTCAACTCCTCCAAGGTTTGAGCCTGTTTTTTTTCCTACGCCCTATGAGGTCATCACTGAAAACCGGATTTTCGAAGGGAGTCCGGGCGAGTGATGCCAAGCTTGGCAAGGGTAATAATTTACGCTAAACGAAGGTAAAATCCCGGTCAACGGACATTATTTTAAAGGTTCATGCGTTTTCCCTTTGGCGGCAAAGGGAAAAATGAAAATTTATCGGTTGTGCCGCCCGAAAGTGGTAAAACCAGCCGATTCGCTTGATTCCCGAGGGAAGGGATGAGCAAAGACAACAACCTCAAACACGAATTCCTGAATCTGCGCGCCGGGGGACATTCCGACCACGGGGGACATTCCGATCAGACGTTCCTCGGCAACCTTCGCCTGGCGGCCCGGACGCGGCTGTTCCTCGTCGCCGGGTTGCTGGCCATGGCCGCATTCGCGGCGCTCTTTTTGGTCATCGACAAACAGGTGACGGCGGCGGCGGACGAATTCGCCGAAGCCGAAAAGATGGCGGCCCTGGCGGCGGCGGTGGAAACGGGCATCGTCGGCGCCCGGGGCGAGGAAAAGAAATTCCTTCTGCAAAAAGATCCGGTCATCGCCGAATCCTTCAACATCCGCCTGGAATTCGTTTCCAAGGCCCTGGGACGGCTGACCGGGATGGCGAAGAGCGTCACGCTGCGCAAGCCCATCGATACCATCCGCGACGGCCTGGCCCAATACGACCGGCAGTTCTCGAAGCTGGTGAAATCCGAAAAGGCCATGGGGCTTACCGACGGCACCGGCCTTAGCCGCGAGCTCCGGAACGCCACCGAGGAGCTGCAGGTCAAGTTCTCGACCACCGGATACACCAACCTGGCCGGGCAGGTTTCGCGCATCAACCAGGAAGGCCAGGAAACCCTGCTCAGCGGCTACAAAAAAGGCGTCGGGGAAATCCAGAAGCGCTACCAGACGCTGATTACCTTCCTCAAGGAGACCAAGATCCCCGAACGGCGGAAAAAGGCGCTCCAGGAACTGCTGCAAAAGCACGAGACCATTTTATTGGCGATGATCAACTCGCGCTTCACCTTCGAAGAGGAAGCCCAGCGTTTCGACGACATCCTGACCTATCTGGGGCCCAGCACCAGCGTCCTTTCCGGTTTCGCCGCCACCCGCCGCGGCCTGGCCGCCGAAGACCTGGCCTGGGCGGGGAAGATTTCCCGCATCGCCATCGCCGGCGGCAGCGTCGTCATCGTGCTGTCGCTGATGATCGTCGGCCTGATAATGCTTCGCTCCATGAGCGAGCCGATCCGCGTCCTGGCCAACATCGCCGGCCGGCTGGCCGACGGCGATGGGGCCGTTTCCCTGCCGGCGCGGGGCAACAGCGATTCCGTCGGCACTCTGGCCCGGGCGTTCGACAAATGGGTGCAAAACCTGGCCGACCTGGAACAGTTGCGCCAGAAACTGGACCACACCCGCGCCGAGCTTGAAAAAACCCTGGCCGAGGCCGAAAAGGACGCCATGGTGGCGGCCGAAGCCGCCCGCGCGGCGCTGCTGGCCGAGGACAAGGAAGAGGCCGCCCCGCGGGCTCAGATTCTGCCCGGCCCGGACGCCGACGACATCGCCACCGGCGGGCCCCTATCCTCGGTCAGCCGGAAACTGGCCAATTTCAGCGAATACGTGACGGCGGCGGCCAGCGACGTGGAACGCACCGGGGCCCTGGTCAAGGGCCTGGAGGACGCCTCCCGGCAGATCGAGGAGGTGGACTCGCTGGTGACGGCGATCCGCGATCAGACGAACCTGCTGGCCTTCCGCGCCGGGCCGAAGGAGCAGGGCGGCGACAATCTGGTCATCCTGTCGGGCGAGGACAAGGAACCGGCCGAGGATTCCCAATTCCCCGACGTCGACATGGCGAAACGCTTCGACGCCATCAGGGACGCCACCAACAAGGCCGAACGGACGTCGGCGGCCGTCCGCGGCGCCATGGCCGACGTCACCAGGATGGCCCAGGAAATCGCCGCCACCGCGTCGGAGCAGGCGCTGGAGGCGACCAGCAAGCTGTTGAATCAGTCCGAATACCTGCAGAACATGCTCGACGACGTGATTTCCAAGATTCAACCGGCCACGCCGGGCACCCTGACCTTGAAGGGTTCCGGCAAGAAGGAAACCCAGGGGAAAACCAAGGGCAAGAAAAAGGGCAAGTCCCCTTCTAAGAAGGCCTAAGCGCCGCCACGCCGGGCAGTTCCTTGCCTTCCAGCCACTCCAAAAAGGCGCCCCCGGCCATCGAGACATAGGAAAACCTGTCGCTCACCCCGGCATTGACCAGCGCCGCCACCGTGTCGCCGCCGCCGGCGATGCTGAGCAGCCCGCCGTCGGCGGTCAGCTTCGCCGCTTCCCGGGCCAGGGCGTTGGTGGCGAAATCAAACGGCTTGATCTCGAAGGCGCCCAAGGGCCCGTTCCAGATCAGCGTCTTGCAGTCCTTGAGCTTTCCCGTGAGGTCGGCGACCGTGGCCGGCCCCAGGTCGAGGATCATGGAGTCGGCGGGGATGGCGTCGAGCAGCACGGTCTCGCTTTCGGCCCCTTCGGCGAATTCCTTCGCCACCACCGCGTCGAGGGGCAACGCCACCTCACAGCCGGCCTCGATGCCCTTGGCCATGATGGTCTGGGCGGCGTCGGCCATGCCGTGCTCGCAGAGCGACTTTCCCACGTCGTAGCCTTGCGCGTGCAGGAAGGGATTGGCCATGGCGCCGCCGATAATCATCAGGTCCACCCTTTCGACCAGATTGCCAAGGACCGCCATCTTGGTCGAAATCTTGGCCCCGCCGACGACGGCGGCGACAGGGTGCTTGGGGGATTCCAAGGCGTTGGTCAGCGCGTCCAACTCCGCCGCCATCAGCCGCCCGGCCGCCGCCGGCAGCAAATGCGCGATACCTTCGGTCGAGGCGTGGGCCCGGTGGGCCGTGGAAAAAGCGTCGTTGACGTAAAGATGGCCCAACTCCGCCAGCTTGCCGGCGAAGGCGCCATCGTTGGCTTCCTCTTCGCCGTGGAAGCGCAGGTTTTCCAGCATCGCGACGCCACCTTCGGAAACCATTTCAGCGGCCTTTTCCGCCTCCGGCCCGATGCAGTTGGTGGCGAAGGGGACGTCCCGGCCGAGCGCTTCGGCCAAGGCCCGGGCCACCGGAGCCAGCGACAGCTCGTCCACGACTTGGCCCCCGGGGCGGCCCATGTGCGACATGACGATGACGCCGGCGCCATGGTCCAACAGATCGTTGAGGGTCGGCAGGGTTTTTTCCATGCGGCTGGCGTCGGCGATTTGGCCGTCCTTCATCGGCATGTTCAGATCGGCGCGCACCAGCACCCGTTTTCCGGCGACGTCGAGATCGTCGATGGTTTTGAAGTCGCTCATGCAAGGGTTATAGGCTACTAACGCCCTTTTTTCGACAGCGCTTCGACACGGGCGCGGGCGTCCTTGGCCTTTTCCGTCTCTCCCAAAACCTCGTAGGCGCGGGCCAGGCGCCGCCATCCGGCCAGGTCGTCGGGGTTTTTCTTCAGCCGGCCGGCGAGCCGCTCGACCATGGCGCGGATCATCGCCTGACGGTCGGCGGCCGGCATCTTGTCCGCCGCTTTGACGTCCTCGGCCGACGGTCCCCTGAGCGTATCGGGGCCCCCCGGGGTTTTCATGGCCGGCGGGGCCTCAGGCTGGGGCATGGCCTTGGCCAGCGCCAGCGCCCTTGCCGACGGTTTCACCGACCGTGGCGCCACCTTCAGATCCTTGGCGGCGCGGGCGACCTGGTGGTCGACAATTTCCAACCACGGCGAACCGGGCGGCGACACGGCGCGCAAATCGACCCAGGCCTGCAACGCCGCCTTGAGGTTGCCGCGTTGCGCCAGCCCCAGGCCGAGGTAATAGCGGGCCCGGGGGTTGTAGGGATCGGCTTCGGCGATGTCCTCGAACAGACTCTGGGCTTCCGGCCCCACCTGTCCCTGTTGCGACAGCACCAGGGCCTCGGCGTATTCAGTGACGGTTGCGGGATGGCGGTTGCCGGCCTCCATTGCTTTCCGGTAGGCGGTGAGCGCGCCGTCGAAATTATTGATGGTCAAATAAGTGCGCCCCAGCAGCATCCAGCCGTCGACGTTGTTGGGGTCGGCTTTGAGCCGTTTCAACAGCTGCCTCGCCAGTTGCATGACTTCGCCCTGGTCCAGCTTGCCTTCGCGGGCGGTGATTTCGGATGCGATGTTGCGCCCGGCGAAGGGCTGGCCGGGCATCTCCGGCGAGCCGAGGACGAAATAAATCCCGAACGCGGCGGCCGGAATCGCCGCCGCCAGGACGGCGGCGACCATGCGGCCCCGGGGCAGGGTGGCGTCGGCGTCGGGTTTCTTTTCGGCGTCCGAAGCGGCCAGCATGCGGCGCTGGATCTCGACCCGGGCGGCTTCGGCCTCGTCGTCATCCAGCAGCCCCCGCTCCCGGTCGTTGTCGATTTCCCGGAGCTGGTCCTTGTAGACGGTCAAATCGTATTCGCCGCGGCCGGGCTGCGGTCCGCCGGGCCGGCGTAACAGCGGCACCAACACCGCCACCACCACGGCGGCCGACATCAGGACGGCGGCGACCCAAAACCCGGTCACCGGCCGTCTTCCTTCAGCAGTTTCTGCAGCCTCTTTTTCTCGTCGTCGGTCAACGGCGCCGGCTTGGGACGGGACGCGGCCTTGGCGCCGGTGGCGGCCTGGGTTCCGCCTCCCTGGCCGCTCCCCTGGCCTCCGTGGCGGCGCAAAAAGACAACCATCGCCCACAGTCCAAGGCCCGCGATTACCGCCGGCCCCAGCCACAACACCAGCGTCGTCCCCTTGAACGGCGGTTTCAGGAGCACGAAATCGCCGTAGCGCGCGACCAC
Source organism: Rhodospirillaceae bacterium (assembly GCA_002686255.1). GTDB lineage: Bacteria > Pseudomonadota > Alphaproteobacteria > Rhodospirillales > Casp-alpha2 > Casp-alpha2. The sequence continues at coordinate 10,373 of NZAZ01000093.1, read as the reverse complement.
GTAATCGACCACGGCGCTGTCGCTGTCGCCGGCCGTGAGCCTTTCGCGGACGATGATGCGCAGGTCCTTGGCCAGGTCGGCGTCGGAATCGTCGATCGATTGGTTCTGGCACACCAGGCACCGGAGCCCCTTGGAGATTTCCCGGGCCCTCTTTTCCAGCACCGGGTCGGCCAGCATCTCGTCCGGGTTGACGGCGGCAGTGACGCCCGGCCACAGCAACCCGGCGGCAAGGGCGAAAACGACCAGGCCCCTTTTCATCGGCTGAGCTTCCTGATGACGGGAAGGATTTTTTCTTCCAGGAGCTTCGCGCTCAAGGGGCCGACGTGCTTGAGGCGGATCCGGCCGTCGTTATCGACGATGAAGGTTTCCGGCACCCCGTAAACGCCCCAGTCAATGCCGACCCGTCCCCTGCGGTCGGAACCGATGGCATCATAAGGGTCGCCCAGTTCACGGAGCCACTTGAGCGCGTTCTTGGGGTTGTCCTTGTAATTGAGGCCGTAAACCCGGGCCACCTTCATTTTCGCCAGACGGGTAATGAACGGGTGCTCGGTCCGGCACGGCAGGCACCAGGACGCGAACACGTTGATCACCGAAACACCGTTACCCTTGAGATCGGCGCTGGAAAAGCCCTTGCCGTACCCCTGCGGAGTCCCGTTGTCGATGGGCGGCAGGGAAAATTCGGGCACCGGTTTGTCGATCAGCGCCGACGGGATGATCTTCGGGTCCTTGGTCAGGCCGATGGCGAAATAGACCGCCATCACCAGGAACACCGACAGCGGCACCAGATAGATCGTGCGTTTCGACATGGTTGTCTTTTTTCCCGACTAGGCCGCCTGGGCCAGCCCGGCGCCGCGCTTCTTCGGCGCGCCGACGCGGTGGCGGCGGTCGGACAGGCTGAGCACGCCGCCGAAGACCATGATCAGGACCCCGGCCCACATCCACCCGACCAGCGGATTGAAATAAATCCTGGTCACGTAGCTGCCGTCGTCGTCCTCGTCACCAATGACGGCGTAAAGATCGCCCAGGAAGGTGGTGTGGATGGCGGCCTCGGTGGTCGGCCGCTGGGACACATCGTAGACCCGTTTTTCCGGGAACAGCATGGTCACCAGTTGGCCATCCCGAATCACCCGGAAGGTGCCGGAAAGGATGGAATAGTTAGGGCCGGTGCCCGACCGGGCGCCGTCGAAGGCGAAGTCGTAGCCGGCGACGGTCACCGTGTCGCCCGGTTTCATGGCCTGGATGCTTTCGACCTTCCAGGCCCCGGCCCCGGTCATGCCGGCGATGGTGACGGCCAACCCCAGATGCGCCACCGTCATGCCCCAGGCGGCCCGGGGCGTGTGGCTGAGCCGGCGCAGGCTTTCCGAAAGCGGGCCTTGGAACAGGCGGATGCGGCCGGCCAGTTCGCTCATGGTGCCCATGAACAGCCACACCGCTAGCCCGGCGCCGACGACGCCCATGAACGGGCCGCCGGTTGTCACCGCCCAGACGGCGATCATGGCCACGATCGTCACCCCGCCGGCGGCCCAAAGCCGCGATAACGCCGGTTTCAGGTCGGCCCGTTTCCACGACAACAGCGGGCCGACGGCCATGGCGACGATCATCGGCACCATCAGCGGGATAAAGACGGCGTTGAAGAACGGCGCCCCGACGGAGACCTTGCCGCCGCCGATGGCGTCCAGCAGCAGCGGATAGAGCGTCCCCAGCAACACCGCCGCCGCCGCCGTGGTCATTCCTAAGTTGTTGAACAGCAAGGCCCCTTCGCGGGAAATCGGCTGGAACAGCCCGGTGCTGACCAGCGCCGGCCCGCGCCAGGCGAACAGCGCCAGCGAACCGCCGATGACGATGATCAGAAGGCCAAGGATGAAAACGCCGCGGGCCGGGTCGGTGGCGAAGGCGTGCACCGAGGTCAACACGCCCGAGCGCACCAGGAAGGTGCCCAAGAGGCTCAGCGAAAAGGTGACGATGGCGAGCAGGATGGTCCAGCCCTTCAAGGTGTCGCGCTTTTCGACCACGGTGGACGAGTGCAGCAACGCCGTCCCCGCCAGCCACGGCATGAACGAGGCGTTCTCCACCGGGTCCCAGAACCACCAGCCGCCCCAGCCGAGCTCGTAATAGGCCCACCATGACCCCAGCGTGATGCCGGCGGTGAGGAAACACCATGCCGCCAAGGTCCACGGCCGCACCCAGCGCGCCCAGGCGGCGTCGACCCGGCCTTCGATCAGTGCCGCGATGGCAAAAGAAAACGCCATCGAGAACCCGACATAGCCGAGGTACAGCATCGGCGGATGGAAGGCGAGGCCGGGGTCCTGAAGCAACGGGTTCAGATCGCGGCCGTTGATGGGTACGGGGAAGATGCGCTCGAACGGGTTCGAGGTCAGCAACATGAACAGATAGAAGCCGGCGGCGATCATCGCCTGCACGCCGAGAACCCGGGCCCGCAAGCCCGGCGGCAGGTTGGTGCCGAACAAAGCGACCGCCGAGCCGAACAGCGCCAGGATCAGCACCCACAGCAACAGCGAGCCCTCGTGGTTGCCCCAGACGCCGGAGATCTTGTACAGCATCGGCTTCGCCGTGTGCGAGTTCTGGACCACGTTGAGGACGGAAAAATCGGACGTCACGTAGGCCTGGGTCAGGCACCCGAAGGCGACGGCGACGAGGCCGAACTGGACCAGGGCGGCGGGCCGGGCGGTGGCCATCCAGGCCCGGTTTCCCTGATGCGCGCCGACCATCGGCAGCGTCGCCTGCACGAAAGCGGCCAACAACGCCAGGATCAGAGCGAATTGCCCGATTTCGGCGATCATTAGTACAACCTTTCGCTTTTTTTCTTGGTTTCCATTTTGCCCTTCCATTGGCCGGATTTCTTCAGGGCCTCGGCGACTTCGGGCGGCATGTAGGTCTCGTCGTGCTTGGCCAGCACCTCATCGGCCCGGAACACCCCCCCTTGCAGCGTGCCTTCGGCGACGACGCCCTGGCCTTCGCTGAACAGGTCGGGCAAAAGCCCCTTGTAGGTGACCGGGATCGCCGTCGTCAAATCGGTGACGCGGAAATTGACCACCGCGCCCCCGGCCTTCTTGACGCTGCCTTCCTCGACCAGCCCGCCCAAACGAATACGCCGCCCGTCGGCGATGTTCTTCTCGGCTATGTCGGTGGGGCTGTAGAAGAAGACGATGTTTTCCTCGAAGGCGCTCAACACCAGCCCCGCCGCCGCGCCCAACAGGCCCAAGGCGACGACGACGAAGGTCAGGCGCTTGTGTTTGCGTTTCATTGGCCGTCCTCTGGGGGGGTGAGCTTATCGAGCCTGCGTTCGGCATCCCGGAGCGAGCGCCGGGAAATCACCAAAAGCCCCGCCAGAACGGCGGCGGCGATTGCATACGCCGGCCAAATGAACCCGGCATAGCCGCCCATGTTGAAGAAGGAAGTGAGAGCGTCCATGGCTATCGTGCCTCCCCCGGGGCAGGTGTGGCGGCGGATGCGGCGGCGTCCTGGCCCGCGGCCTGGCGCATTTGCAGGGCGCGGATCTTGGTCGCGGTGATTTCACTGCGGATGCGGATCAGCAGCACCCAGACGTAATAGGTGGTGAACGCCAAGCCCATCAACAACAGCGGCGTCAGCATCGAGGGGTGGATCGCCGGGCCGCCCATCTTGACGACGCTCGACGGCTGATGGAGCGTGTTCCACCAATCGACGGAAAACTTGATGATCGGCACGTTGACGAAACCGGCGAGGGCCAGGATCGACGACGCCTTGGCGCCGCGTCCGGGGTCGTCGAAGGCGTTGTTGAGCGCCATATAGCCGAGATAGAGGAAAAACAGCACCAGCACGCTGGTCAGGCGCGCGTCCCACACCCACCAGGTCCCCCACATGGGCTTGCCCCACAGCGACCCGGTGACCAAGGCCAAAAACGTGAACGCCGCGCCGATGGGCGCCGTCGCCCGGGCCGCCAGCCCGGCCAGCGGGTGCTTCCAGATCAGCGCCACGGCGCAGGCGCCGGCGAGCGCCGTATAGCAAAAAATCGCCATCCACGCCGACGGCACGTGCACGTACATGATGCGCACGGTTTCGCCCTGCTGGTAGTCGGCGGGCGACGCCAACAGCCCCAGGTACAGCCCGGCCGCCAGCAGCACCACCGTGGCCCCGGCGGCCCACGGCTGAACGGCGGCGGCGAAGCGCAGGAAACGGGCGGGATTGGCGAAACGGTGAAACATCTATTCCCTAGGATACTGTCTGAATGGCCTGTTTTCCATTGACCGGGATCAATCGAAGGCCTGGCGCAACGCCGCCGCCCCGGCCCAGGGGCACAACGCCAGCGCCGCCACCAAAAGCCCGCTCAGGATCAGGAGTTGCGGCTTGGCCGAAAACCCGCCAAGCACGGCATCGACGGCGGTGGCGCCGAAAATCAGCACCGGAATGTAGAGCGGCAGGACCAGCAACGAAAGCAATATGCCGCCGCGGCGCGATCCCAAAATCAGCGCCGCGCCGATGGCGCCGATGAGGCTGAGCGTCGGCGTACCCAAAACCAGGGCCGCCATCAGCGCCCACAAGCCGTCGGCCGGCATGTTCATCAACACCGCCAGCAGGGGCGCGGCGACGATCAGCGGCAGCCCCGTGGTCAGCCAGTGGGCCGTGACCTTGGCCATCACCGTGACCTCCAGCGCCACCGGCTGCAACGCCAGCAGTTCCAGGCTTCCGTCCTCGTAATCGGTCTGGAACAGGCGTTCCAGGGACAGCATCGACGCCAGCAGCGCCGCCACCCAGATGATGCCGGGGCCGATGCGGGCCAAAATGTTGGGTTCCGGCCCGACGCCCAACGGAAACAGCACCACGGCGATGACGAAGAACGCCACCACCATCAGGCTGTCCATGCCCTGGCGGAAGGCGAGGTGAAGGTCGCGGCGGATGACCAGCACGAAACCGCTCATGACGCCGTCTCCGACAATTGCCCCTGGAAATCGCCGAGGTCGAGGGTGACGGCGTCTTTCAGGCCCGCCTCGGCGTGCGACGACACCACCACCATGCCGCCGTCCCGGCGGTGATCGGCGATGACGGCGTCCAGGCTTTTTACCGCTTGGCTGTCGAGGGCCGTCTGCGGCTCGTCCAGCAGCCACAGGTCCGCTTTCGCCGTCAGCACCCGGGCCAGGTTGACGCGCCGCTTTTGCCCGGCCGACAGGAACCGCCCCGGGACGCTTGCCAGATGGCCGATGCCGAGCCTTTCCAGGGCCTCCGCCACCGCCCCGGCGGTCCCCCCGGCGGTATCGGCCTGAACCCGGAGCGCCGCCCAGAAGGCCAAATTCTCGGCCACCGTCAGCACCGGCTTCACCGGGTCGGCATGGCCGACGTAATGGAGGTGGCGGTTGTGGGCTTCCGGGTCGTCGGCGATGTCGGCTTCGTGCCAGGCGATGGTCCCCGAAAGCGGCCGGCCGAGCCCGGCCATCAGGCGCAACAGGCTCGATTTTCCGGACCCGTTGGCGCCGCGCAGGATCAGCGCGCCGCCGGGCTCGAGGGCGAAGTTCAGGCCTTCGAAGACGATGCGTTCGGCGCGAAAACAGACCACATCGGTGCCGGTGAAACGGGTCAAGGGGGGCTCCTGCCGGGAAAGGGGCGCAAGGTATATCAAATCGGCGAATAAAAGAAAAACGGCCGGGTCGAAACCGGCCCGGCCGTTTAAGTTTCGGCATTCGAAAACACCGATAGGGGACCAGAGAGGGGGGTCTCTGGTGTATAGACGAGGAGGTCTATGGTCCCTATTCAAACCCCCAAATGTGGCGACTTTATGGGCGTTAAAGGGAATATTTGGGGCAGGTGGGGCGCCGCCCGCCCGCCGCCATCAGTCCCGGCTGCGCTTGTCCTCGATCACCAGGCCGTCGTTGGGCAGGCTCCCCGGGGGAACCAGTCGCACCGCGCCCTTGAGGCCGGTCAGACCCCGCAGGGTTTTGGTCACCGCGGCCACCAGCAGGTCGCCGCCCCCGGCCTCCCCCGTGGCCTCGCAGAGCAGGGTCATCTCGTCCTTGGCGTCCTTTTGGTCGATGACCAGCCGCGCCTTGGCGATCTCGGGGTGGCGCTTGAGGACCTCGGCGATCTGCGACGGCGTCACGAACATGCCCTTGACCTTGGCCGTCTGGTCGGCGCGGCCCTGCCATCCCGTCAGCCGCATGCCGGTGCGCCCGCAGGGGCTTTGGCCCGGCATGACCGAGGATAAATCGCCGGTGGCGAAGCGGATCAGCGGATATTCGCGGTTGAGCGTGGTGACGATGACCTCGCCGATGTCGCCGTCGGGCACCGGCTCGCCGGAGCCGGGGCGGACGATTTCGGCGATAACGCGGTCATCGACGATGAGGCCCCGCATGGCCTTCGATTCATAGGCGATCAGGCCCAAATCGGCGCTGGCGTAGGCCTGCAAGGCGAGGATGCCGGCGGCCTTGAATTCCCGGCGCAGCGCGTCGGGCAGGGCCTCGCCCGAAACCACGGCTTTGTTGATGCAGCCGGCGTCGACGTCCGCCGCCTGGGCCGCGTCGAGGAGGATCTTCAAAAACGAAGGCGTGCCCGTATAGGCGTTGGGGCGGAGTTGGCCGATGGCCTGGACCTGCTGTTCGGTCTGTCCGGTGCCGGCCGGGACCACCGTGCAGCCGATGGCGCGGGCGCCGGCCTCGACCATCATTCCGGCCGGCGTCAGGTGATAGGAAAAGGTGTTGTGGATGATGTCGCCGGGGCGGATGCCGGCGGCGTACATGGCCCGGCCGAGCCGCCACCAGTCGTTGCCGTCGGCCTCGCCCTCGTAGGTCGGCCCGGGGGATTGGTAGAGGCGAATGAAATTGCTGGGCGCGATATTGGTCATGCCGGCCAGCGGCGGGTCTTTTTTCTGTAGCGCCGAGAGGTCAGATTTGCGGGTGATCGGCAGACCCGCCAGGTCGGCGCGGGATTTGATGTCCCCGGGGCCGACGTCCTTGAAGGTTTCCTTGAAATAGGGCGAATCCTCCTTGGTCGCGCGGAGGTGACGCCCCAGCGCCTCGAACAGCAGGATTTCCCGCTCTTCCGGGTCGCGGATTTCCAGTTCGTCGTAGAATTCGGAGTCCAGCATGGCGTCCCCCCTTTTAGACGCCCGGGCTTATAGCCAGCGCTTGCGGCGGCGGTAGTGCTTGATGTCGCGGAAGCTGCGCCGGCTGCCGGAGCTTAGCCCCAAGTAGAATTCCTTGACGTCTTCGTTTTCGCGCAGGTCCTCGGCCTTGCCGTCCATGACGACGCGGCCGGTTTCCAGGATATAGCCGTAATCGGCGACTTTCAGCGCCGCCATGGTGTTCTGTTCGGCGAGCAGGATGCTGACGCCTTCCTTCCTGTTGAGGTCGCGGACGATGCCGATGATTTCCTCGACCAGTTGCGGCGCCAGGCCCATGGACGGCTCGTCGAGCAGGATCATCCTCGGATTGGCCATCAAGGCCCGGCCGATGGCGGTCATCTGCTGTTCGCCGCCCGACGTATAGCCGGCTTGCGCGGTGCGCCGTTCCTTCAATCGCGGGAAGTAGTGATAGACCTTCTCCAGGTCGGCGGCCACGTTGGCGCGCCCGTCGCGCCGGGTGTAGGCCCCGCTCATCAGGTTTTCCTCGACCGTCAGGTGTTCGAAGCAATGGCGTCCTTCCATGATCTGGATGACGCCGCGCTTGACCAGTTCGTTGGGGCTCAGGCGGTCGACCCGTTCGCCCATGCAGTCGATGGACCCCTTGGTGACCTCGCCGCGTTCGGCCCCCAAGAGGTTCGAAATGGCTTTGAGGGTGGTCGTCTTGCCGGCGCCGTTGGCCCCGAGGAGTGCGACAATGCCCCCCTCGGGAACCTCTAGCGATACCCCCCTCAACACCAGGATCACGTGGTCGTAGATGACCTCGATGTTGTTGACCGTGAGAAGGGGCCGGTCGGTATCCGCCGCCTCGGCTTCTTGCTGTCCGGTTTGCGGCGTCATGTCTTAGCAGCTACGCGGCGTGATGTTGTTTTCCTTGGCGTAGGCGGCGGCGGCCTTCTCGACCAACGGACGCACCACGTCACGCATCGGCGAAAGCCAACCGGAGACGAAGCCCCACTTGGTGCCGTCCCACTGTTGGATGCGCAACGAACCCTTGGTTTCGTGGTCGGCACAACTGACCTTCACCGGTTTGGTGAATTTTTCCATGCCGATCGCCTTCAGCCGCGCCGCGGTAAGGTCCAGGTTCTCAAGACCCCAACGCACCTGCTTGCCGGTCATCGGCTTGTTGCCGAACTTGGCCATGGCGGTGCGGACGGCCTCGACGCCGTACATGGCGTTGACCAGGGTGCGGTTATAGAGCACCTCGCCGATGTTGTTCTTCTTGGCCTCGGCCGCGTCGCCGCCGTAGACATGCTTGATGATGTCCTTGTGCACCTGATAACCGGCGCCGGCATCATGGAAAGCGGTCGACTTGTAGCCGATCGACCCCTTGCCGGCCGGAATCACGTCGGCGTCGGTGCCCGACCACCAGTTACCGACGAAGCGGTCCATCGGGCAATTGATCGCCGCGGCCTCCTTGATGGCGACCGAGTTCATGACGCCCCAGCCGGACATGAAGACCCAGTCGGGCTTGAGCCGGCGGATCTGCAGCCACGTCGCCTTCTGTTCCTGGCCCGGATGGTCGACGGCCAGCAGCGTCAGCTTGATGCCGTAGCGCTTGGCCAACACCTTCAACGTCGGGTTGGCTTCCTTGCCGTAGGCCGAATTGTGGTAGACATGGGCGATCTTGACGCCCTGGAGTTTGTCCCATCCACCGACTTGCCGGCTCACGTACTTGATGAAGGCCGAGGCTTGGCTCCAATACGTCATCGGGAAGTTGAAGATCCACTCGAAGATCCGGCCGTCGGCGGCCGCCGTGCGGCCATAGCCCATGGACAGGATCGGAACCCCGTCGACCGGCGCTTTCGGGATCAACTGATAGGTGATGCCGGTGCTGAACGGGTTGATCAGCGTGGCCCCCGTCGAGCCCTTGCCCTTCAGCTTCTCGTAGCATTCGACGCCGAGCTTGGTGTTGTACTTGGTCTCGCATTCCTCGAAGGTGATGGTGACGCCGTTGATGCCGCCGTCGCGCTTGTTGATGAGCGTGTAGTAATCCCTGAACCCGTTGGCCACGGGAATGCCGGAAGGCGCATAGGGGCCCGTGCGGTAAACGAGCATCGGGAAGAACTGCTCGGCCGCGAATGCCGCTTTGGACACGGCCACGCCGGTAAACACGACGACCGCCCCGAGCAAGCCCAGGAATAGAGTACGGAACTTCATTGTATTTTCTCCCTTGGTTTAAGTTGGATTTCCCTGTTAAACAGGGAATTTACAGGGAAATTTTTCGATTTCAGCCTGTTTCCCCCTGAATACTTCGTCGCAATGCCACGGAATCTCTGGGTCTGACTGCCGAATTCCCTAAACAGCGGAACAGGGAATTTCCACAGGAAAACAGGGAAACGAATCTGCGGAACAGGGAACGACTGAACAGCAAAGGTAGTCCGCCCACTTCTGAGATTGGATCCTCGACTCCCCATTCAAAGCTCGCGCTTCCGTATACGCTTGCACCCCCCAAGGCGGCGGGAATGCCCCATGCCTGTCGGTGGTTCGCGTGCGGGAACAGGGGGACGGCCCCGGATTATATGTCCGGGCATGACGATCGGGCGTGCGTCCGCAGTCTAGGTCTGAGCCAGACAGCCTTGGTTTAGATCTGGCATAGATGCCGCACGGCCTACCACTAGCACTGCCTAAGATTCTCCTTGTCTGGGCCGGCGCAGGGGATCAGTCCGCCGACCAGGCCCGAAAGGTCCTGTTGGCCGATCGCCTGCATCATCTTGCGGGCGATGGCATCGCTGGGCGATTTGATCAACGCCGCCGCCTGGGGCACAGCCTTCAGGACGGCCTTGGCATCGGCGGCGCGCTTCATTTGCGCCGCCTTGTATTGGGCGTCCCCGGTCTTCGCCGCCGCCTCGGTGGCGGAAATCAGCTTCGCGGCCTGGCCGGCGACGAACAGATTAGCCAATCGCGCCGGCGAACGTTCCTTGATCCAATGGCGCATCTTGCCCTGGGAGAACAGAACGATTTCGAAGGATTGGTTGATCGGATGTTCGGCCCCCAGCATCTTGGCGAAGGCCTCGCCGCTGATTTCCGAGCGGGCCAAGCCATGGCACTTCATGCAATTGACCGCAATATCGTAGGGCATCGAGGCCCAGGCCATCCCCGTGGCAGTGGAATCGGCGATCCGTTTGGTCTTGTGGTCCGGCGTCTCCGCCTCCCGCTTAACGTTCTTGCCGCCATAGTCGGAGTGGATAGGTTCCCAATCGGACGAAGCGCCGTGACAGCTTTCGCAGGACGGACCGTACTTCACCCTGGGCTTGTCCTCGGG
>NZAZ01000092.1 GCA_002686255.1 Rhodospirillaceae bacterium | reverse complement strand
CGCTGGTTAGGAGTTCGGCGCGCCGCGATGCGGGGACATCGGAAGCGGCGAACGACGACATCCAGCGGCCAAAAGGCCCGCGTCCCTTGAGGGATGGGGGGACGACCCGGGGGGCCGTTTATGGATGACCCGGCGGGGCCTGGCGGACATCACGGCCCGTCAACAGTGCGTGAGGCGGCCCCAGGGGCGTGACAAGGGACGTGATATTGCCATTTTTATCCCTATATTATCCCGGCTGTGACACAGATGTTTTCGACCTTGAAACTTCCCGCCCGGATGGGTTCCGCCCTGGCCCTCGCCCTGGCCGTGTTGGCGTTTTCCGCCGCCCCGGCCAAGGCCGCGGCCGATGGCCGGCCCGGCGCCTCGCCGTGGCAACAGACCGAGCAGACGGCGCTGCGTCTGATCGCGGCGACGGAAACCACGGGCGGCGCCCGCATCCTCAGTCTCGGCCTTCACTTCAAGCTCAAGCCGGGCTGGAAGATCTATTGGCGCTCGCCCGGCGACGCCGGGTTCCCGCCGAGGCCCGACTGGAGCCCGTCGGAGAACCTGAAGACGGCGGTCCTGCACTGGCCGGCGCCGCGGCGGTTCGAGGTGCTGGGCATGCAGACGCTGGGCTATACCGGCGAGGTCGTGCTGCCGATGGCGGTCGAACTGACGGATCCGGCCAAGCCCTTGCGCGTGGCCGGCGCCGTCAATTACCTGACGTGCAAGGAAATCTGCATCCCCTACACCGCCGAGCTGGCCCTGACCCTGCCCCGGGGGCCGGTCCAGCCGAGCCCCTTCGCGCACCTGATCGGCCGCTTCCAGGCCGACGTCCCCGGCGACGGCGGCCTCCACGGGCTGGCCATCGAAAGGGCCGAGACCTGGACCCAGGGCAAGACCACGCTTCTTCTGGTGACGGCGAGCGCGGCTTCTCCCTTCCAGGCCCCCGACCTTTACGCCGAAGGCCCGCCGGAGCTTGCGTTTTCGAAACCATCGGTGGATTTCAGCAACGCCGGGCGCACCGCCCGCCTGCGGATCGAGGTCTACGGCCTCGACGCGCTGGAAGGCCCGAAACCGGAAACCCTGGCCGGCCAATCCCTGACCCTGACCCTGATCGACGGCAAGCGAACGGCGGAAAGGCGGCTCACCGTCGCCGCCGGGATCGGTTCGGCGGCGGGCGGGGCGACATCCCTGGCGCTGATCCTGATGCTGGCGGTGTTGGGGGGGCTGATCCTCAACCTCATGCCCTGCGTGCTGCCGGTGCTGTCGATCAAGCTGTTGGGCGTCGTCGGCCACGGCGGCGGCGAACGCCGGAAGGTGCGGCTCAGCTTCGTCGCCTCGGCCGCCGGCATCCTCGCCGCCTTCGGCGTCCTCGCGGCGGCGCTGATCGCCTTGAAGGCCGCCGGCATGACCGTCGGCTGGGGCATCCAGTTCCAGCAGCCCTGGTTCCTGATCGCCATGACCCTGATGGTTACCGTCTTCGCCTGCAACCTGTGGGGGTTCTTCGAGTTCCGCCTGCTGCGCTGGGCCGACGATTGGGGCGAACATTCGACCCATACCCACGGCCTCGGCGGGCATTTTCTCCAGGGCGCCCTGGCGACCCTGCTGGCGACTCCGTGTTCGGCGCCGTTCCTGGGCACCGCCGTCGGCTTCGCCCTGGCCCGGGGCCCGGTCGAAATCGGCGCCGTGTTCGCCGCCCTCGGACTGGGGCTGGCGCTTCCCTTTCTGGCGGTCGCTTTGTTCCCGGCGCTGGCGACGCGGCTGCCGAAGCCGGGCCCGTGGATAGTGACGTTTCGGCGATTTTTGGGGCTGGCGCTGGCCGCAACGGGGGTGTGGCTGCTGTCGGTCCTGGCCACCGGGGTCGGGTTCATGGCCGCGGCCGTGGTCGGGGCGCTGGCGGCGGCCGCCGCCGGGGTGTTGTTCCTCGGCCGCCAGAGGCCGGACGGCGCCGGCCTCCGGACCTCGGCGTGGCTGGCGGCGGCGGTGGCGGCGTTCCTGGTCCCCGGCTGGCTCGGCGAAACGCCGGGCGGCGGCAAGGCGGCGGCAACGGCGTTGGCGCCCGATCCCGAAGCCGCCCAAACCCTCGACGCCTTGTGGACGCCCTTCGACGAGGCCGCCATCCCGAAACTGGTCGCCGAAGGCAAGACCGTGTTCGTCGACGTCACCGCCGACTGGTGCCTGACGTGCCAGGTCAACAAGGCCTTCGTGTTGAGCGCGTCGGCCGTGGTCGCGGCCCTGAAGGGCCCCGGCGTCGTCGTCATGAAGGCCGACTGGACCCTGCCCGATCCCGGGGTCTCGGCCTACCTGGCCCGCCATCAGCGCTACGGCATCCCGTTCAACGCCGTCTACGGGCCCGGCGCGCCAAAGGGAGTGGTGCTGCCGGAACTGCTCAGCCGGAAATCGGTCCTGGACGCCTTGGAGAAGGCGGCCGGGGGCAAAAAAACCGGCTGATATTCGCCGCCCAATTGATTATGTCTTGAACGCCGATAACACGAATTCAAACAGCGAGGGACCGATGACCATCAACGTAGGCGATAAAATTCCATCCGTGGACCTGGCGATCATGACCGCCGACGGGCCGCAAGGCATTTCCACCGACGACATCTTCGCCGGCAAGAAGGTCGCCATCTTCGGCCTGCCCGGCGCCTTCACGCCGACCTGCTCGGCCAAGCACCTGCCCGGTTTCATCAACAACGCCGACGCGCTGAAGGCCAAGGGCATCGATACCATCGTCTGCTTGGCGGTCAACGATGTTTTCGTCATGGGCGCCTGGGGCCAGGACCGGAACGCCGGCGATCATGTGACGATGGTCGCCGACGGCAGCGCCGTCTTCACCAAGGCCACCGGGCTAGAGCTCGACCTGACCGAACGCGGGCTGGGGCTCCGGTGCCAGCGGTTTTCGATGGTCGTCGACGACGGCACGGTCAAGATTTTGCATATCGACGAGGCCGGCACCTTCGAGATGACCAGCGCCGAAGCGATGCTGGGCGAGCTTTGACGCCGCTGGTGACGCCGCTTGTGACGCCATTGGGGTTTTCCGCCGCCGGCCGGGGGAAGCGGTCATGTGGATTCTGATTGCCGGGATCCTGTTGTTGTGGGTGGTGCTCGGGGTGTTCCACCTCAAGGACCGCTTCCACAATCCGTGGTTGGCGCGCCTCGCCTATCACGAGCTGACCATGCGCCTCACCGTGGTCGCCGCGGCGCTGATCTTTTTCGGCGCCATCACCGCCGTCGGCGACTTCCTCGGCCCGCCGCCCAGCCGCCGATGAAGAGGACGGCGGACCCGAACAGGCCGATGAACCACAGCGCCGCTTGGCGCATCGGGTGGGTGAAGTCGAAATCGACGGCGTTGTCGCCGGGCCGCAGGTAAAGCGCCTTGAAGGCCAGGTTGGCTTTCCACACCTTGGCCGGACTAGCGTTGACCGCCGCCCGCCAGCCGGGATGGAAGGCGTCGGCATAGACCAGCCAGGCGCCGCCCGGCCCGGGGACGTTATCGGGAACGCGGACGGTCGCCTGTAGCCGGTTGGCGGAAAAACCGGTTACCGCAATCCCCTGATCGGCCAGGGAAGCGATCGGCGGATAGGGTTCCGCCGCCGGGCGGATCAGGCGCCGTTCGGTTCCTTTCGCGTCCTCCACGAGCACCGCCCGGGCCAGGACCGAGGAAGGCACGGGGGCGGCCGGGGCCAGGGCCTGTTCCTCGAACCGGGAGAAGAGTTGCAGCTTCGGCTGGCCGTCGCAGCCGGCAAGGCGGAAGAAAAGGTGGTCGGGAGATTGCCGATACAGGGAGCCAAGGTCGAGGGCGTCCGTGTCCGGCCCCCACAGGCGGCGGATCAGGGCGTCGACGCCGGGGCTGTAGACGTCGACCCTGTTCAGCGGATGGTCGGGGGCGCAAGGGTCGATGCCGAGGATGGCGTAATGGACCATGTGGGTCTGGTAGACGTGCCGCCCCGGCTCGAACGCCGCCCAGGCGGTATACCGGGGGTGCTCTGATATCGCCATACGCGTTTCCTCGAACGCCGGGAGCCGGGCCGGGATCATCGTTTTCCTGACCTCGGCCGGGGTTTCGTAGAGGTCGCTGGCGATGACGTTGAAGCCGACGGTGTAGGCGCCGCCCTGAACGACGGCCAGGACCGCCATCGCCGCCAGCATAATCCGGCCGGGCAACGCCCGCCAGGCGGCGACGGCGAAGACGGCCAAAAACCCGAGGCTGCTGATGGAGACCATGGTCCACTGGATGGTTCCCGCCTCCAGGGTCCCCAGCGCCACCACCCGTACCCCTAGCAGCGCCAGCAGGGCAGCGGCCCCCAGCCCGGCGATGAAGGTGAGCACGCGGCGTTCCCGTCGCCAGGCCTCCCCGGCTTCCTCGTCCTCCCCCTCATCCTCCCCCTGGGCGGCCAGGAACCGCGCGGCGCCGAAGCCGGCGATCAGGCACAACAGCACCTTCGGCAGCGCCAACAGGAGGCCGATGTGGCGCAGGACCGAGATCCCGGGGATGGCGTAAAGGACATAGGCCACGGGCGAATAGGGGCCCCAGGTGAGGACCAGGAAGAAGGCGAAGACGGCGACGAAGGCCAGGAACACCGGCTCGCGCACCCGGTAGCACGCATAAAGGGCGAACACCAGGGCCGCCGCCGGAACGTAAAAAGTGGCGTCGACGGTGTTCAGCGGCGTCGCCGCCAGCAGCTCAAGCATCTTGACCGGTCCGCCGTGCCCGTATTCGAGGAAGGTGCCGAGGCCGACGGAAGAAAAGGTGTCCGGGTCGCGGCCGGGGACGACGAAGGTCAGTTCCCTGGGCGCGCCGAGGACCAGATAGACCGTAACGCCGATGAACAAAACCACGGGCGGGGCGAGAATTACGAAAGCGCGGTCCAGGACGAGGCGGAACCTGCGCCGGTAAATGAACCCGAGCAGGCCGATCAACAGAACCCCGTAGATCGCATGGATGATGATGAAATAAGGCAGGTTGCCGAAGACGGAGGCGAACGCCACCCCCGCCGCCATGACCAGGCGCCACGCCTCCCCGGTGCGCAGGAAGCCGAGGATGAAACAGGTCAGCAACGGCACCAGGTAGACGATCCTGAACGAGAAATAGAGCTGGTTGATGTAGGTGGTGGTGATCAACAGCGACGCCAGGGCGAACAGCGCCGCCGCCCGGTTTTCGAACAACGCATCGCCGAGACGGACGAACCCCCAACAGAAGACCACGATTTCGAGGACGACCACGGTCTTGAACAGCCCCAGCGTATCCGCCGCGCCGAACAGCTTCCCCAGGGCCATGACCGGATAGGTGAGCACGCTGAGCCCGAGCAGGTTCTGCAGGTGGGCCTGATAACCGTAAACCCCTTGCGCAAGCCATTCGGGCAGGGTCCCGGTATGAAGAAAGTTGGAATAGGCGAAGGTGAAGACCTGGAAAATATCGCCGCTGTCGTGAAGGGGCAGGTAATCGGGAGACAGGAAAAAACGATAGTTGACGGCCACGGCCAGCCCGATCAGCAGCCCGATGGCAATTATGGGGTGGGTCGCCAGGACCTTCGGGTCGGGCGGCTTGCCCATCAATCCCTAGCCGGCCCCTTCGGCGGCTTGCTCGGCGCCCTGGCGGGCCAAGGCGTCGGCGCGTTCGTTTTCCGGGTGCCCGGCGTGGCCCTTGACCCAGCGCCAGTCGATATCATGGCTTTCCATGACCGCCTCCAGGCGCCGCCAAAGGTCTTTGTTCTTGACCGGCTTCTTGGCCGCCGTGCGCCAGCCGTTCCGCTTCCATTTGGCGATCCACTCGGTGATGCCCTTCTGGACATAGGTGCTGTCGGTATAAACGGCCGCCGAACCGCCCCGTGTCAGCGCCTCGAGGCCCTGGATCGCCGCCATCAGTTCCATGCGGTTGTTGGTGGTCTCCGCCTGGCCGCCGAAAAGTTCCTTTTCGTGCCCGCGCCAGCGCAGCACCACCCCCCAACCGCCGGGCCCCGGATTGCCCAGGCACGCGCCGTCGGTGAAGATTTCGACGCTATCGGCGGTCTCGTCGCTCATCGTTTATTCCAGTCCGTAATCGCCGGGGCCCTTTACGCCTAAATGGAAACGAAGCTTGGCCACGAATTCGAGCGGGTCCTTGCACGTCACCAGGGCGTCCTTGGGCGTATGCAGCCAGTCATAAAGCCGGGTCAGCAAAAAGCGCATGGCGCTGCCCTGTGCCAACAGCGGCATGGCCTCCATTTCCGCGGCCGAAAATTCGCGGACTTTCCGGTACGCCGTCAACATGCGCCGGGCCTTGGTGATGTTGAAGCTGAGGTCGGGCTCAAAACACCAGGCATTGAGACAGACGCCCAAGTCGTAGGCGAACATGTCGGTGCAGGCGAAATAGAAATCGATCATGCCGGTCAGTTTGCCGTCGCGGAAGAACACGTTGTCGGGAAAAAGATCGGCGTGGATGACGCCGCTGGGAAGGCCGTGTGGCCAGCCTTCCTCCAGGGTGTCCAACTCGCCGCCGAGCTCGCCGGCAAGGCCCGGCATCACCTCGTCGGCGCGGTCTTCGCTGCGGGCCAACAACGGCCGCCAGCTTTCCAGGGACAGGCTATTGGCGCGGCTCATGGTGAAATCGGCCCCGGCCAGATGGAGCTTCGCCAGGGCGGCGCCCAGTTCGGCCGTATGATCGGGCGTAATCCGCCTCGGCCACATCCCGGACAGGAACGTGACGATGGCGGCGGGCCGGCCGCAAAGCCGGCGCAGGGCCTTGCCGTCACGGCCGTGGACCGGCGTCGGGCAGGGAATGCCGGCTTCGGCCAGATGGTCCATTAGGCCCAGGAAAAACGGCAGATCATCGGGGTTCACCCGTTTCTCATAGAGGGTCAGGATGAAGTTGCCGTCGGTAGTGGCGAGGGCGAAATTGGAATTCTCGATTCCTTCGGCGATGCCTTTGCAGGACAACACCTCGCCGATGTCGTATTCGGCGGCGAAATCGACCAGTTCCTCGTCGCCGACTTCTGTATAAACGGCCATGGCGTCCCCCTGCCCGGTTCCCCCGGCCCCTGCCCGGTTCCCCCGGAATGTCTAACGGAACCGCTGACGGTCTGGCAAGGCCGATGACGCCCTTGGGAAAGGTCATTGTAAAGAGTATATTTATACTAGGGAGCGATGAACCATGCTTGGCCGATCAAAACTCCCGGGGGCTTTTGCCCACCTAAGAGAAGCCGTCGGCGCCGTTGCCTTGATGGCCGCCGTGTTGGTGTTTTCGGCGGCGCCCACGGCCACCCTCGCCGGCTTGGCGCCCGGACAAGGCCCCGGATTAGACATAGAGGTCGCGGCCCGGCCGACGGGCGACATCCCGACCGATGAACCGCGGGGCGGGAAGCCCGGCAAGTTGATCCTGCGCGCGCAAAAAGTGCTGTCGGACCTGGGCATTTACCGGGGCCCCCTGAACGGCCGCATGGACGCCGCCACAAAAGCGGCCATCCAGGCCTTTCAACGAAACGCCGGGCTCAAGCCCGACGGCCGCGTAACCGAAGAGCTGGTGGGAAGCCTGGAAAACAGTATTCAGGTCCGCGTCCTTTTAAGACGTCTTAATAAAGTCCGCATCGAAAACATTTCCGCCGCCCGCAAGGCGCTGTTGAGCCATCCGGCGACCCGCGATCTGGTCACCGGTGAAAAGGAAGAAGTCGCCGACCCGACACGGGACAAGACAACGTGCTTCAAAAATATCACCGTCCGTTGCCTGTTGGATGAGGCGCTGGAAAGCGCCAAGGCGGTTTTCAAGCCCGAATTTCGCGATTGGGCCTTGGGCGAAATCCTTGTCGCCCAGGCGCGCGCCGGCCTCAGGCCCGAAGCCATGCAGACCGCGGGCCGCATTCGCGATCCCCGGTTGATCGTCGTCGCGCTCAGGGATATCGCCAAAGCCCAGGCCGCTTCCGGGTTGAGCAAGGAAGCCCTGGCGGCGGCCGGGATTATCCCCGATCCGAAGAAGCACATCGAGGCCCTGGCCGTCATCGCCGATATTCAGGTTAAACGCGGGGACAAGAACGACGCCAGCGCCACGGCCGGGCGTTTGCTTGATGCATTGCCGGCAATCGACGATTCCTTGACTCGAGTATCCCTGCAAACCCGGGCCGCCGTCATCCTGGCAAAATCGGGCGCGGCCCCCCAAGCCAACGATATTCTGGCCAAGGCCGAGTCCTTTTCCCGCGCCAATATCTCCGGCGACAACCTCGGCATCGCCCTTCGCCACGTCGCCAAGGCGTTTGCGGAAACCCAGCAATTGGCCCAGGCCTTGACGATTCTCAGCGACGTCACCGACGATTCCAATCGCACCCCCGTGCTGATAGCGGCCGCCACCCAGCAGGCGCTCGCCGGCGACATGGCCGCGGCCCTGGCTACGGCCGACACCATCGAAGGCGTTCGATACCGGGCCGTGGTTCTGGGGCGGATCGCCTTGTCGCAAGCCGAAGCGGGCGATTTGGACGACGCCGAAGTCACCCTTGAAACGGCGCTGGCGGCGATTGACAAGATCAAGCTTCCTTACGCCCGCTCCTATGCGGTCAGCCGGGTTTCCGTTGCCATGGCCGGGATCGGCAAGGCGCCCCAAGCCTTGGACAAAGCGGAGGTGATTTTCCACAAAGCCGCCGAAACAGCACTGGGAATCGATGATAACCGGCTCCGCGCCCATACGCTTTGGACCATTGCCGCCGAACAAATCCGCGCCGGGAACCCGATAGGCGCCAGGAAAACGAAATCTCTGGCCAAACAGGCCACCGGGGAGATCAAGAGCTCGCTCAGCCAAGTCTGGATGTTCAGTGAAATCGCCGCCGGACACGCCGCCGAAGGCGAGGACACCGATGCCTGGGCGGCCTTTGACCAAGGGGTCGGTGTCGCCCGGACCATCGATAACGCCTGGGGCCGGGCGCGGGCGTTAGGGAAGCTGGCCGCCACTCTTATTGAGCTTGTCAACCCCGGCAGGGGCCTGTCGGCCAATTCCGAGCCGGAACCTTGACCATGAAAAGACGCTGCCGGCACTGTTTCCGCTATTCGTGAGCTTGCCGCCAACGGGGGGCTGTTTTACAGTCACCCGTGGACGCCAACATGTGCCCGCGGGTTGGGGTTTCCGGCCGCGAAAACGATGACATCCAGGAACCAGGGGAGCAAAGGCCATGGACAAATCCGTCGCCGCGCAAGACGCGCCCTATGAGGCCGAGGCGGAAGAAGGCAAAACCTATGCCTGGCGCGCCCGCGGGCGAAGCGCCATGCAACCTTTTTACGACGGCAGCCATAAGGGCGCGGGATTTTCGCCGGTTTCCTACAAGACCGAAAAGACCGCCAACCAGCCGCTTTGCGACGGCTCCCACTCCTCAACGTGACGAAACCGGCCCTCGACCGGCTCAAGTGGCGCTTCCGCGGCGCCCTGCGCGGGGTGAAAACCGCCCTTGTCCTGACCCTGCTGGCGGCAGGGCTCGGCGCATGCGGCGCTTATGAATATGTAACCGACAAGATATCCGATCCCCTCGTCCTCAGTTGCCCTGAATATCTGGTTGTCGCCGACGCCGCCAATCTGGTCCGGTTCCGCGACGGTCCCGGCCGTGACCTGATCGACGTCGATTTCGAGACCGAAATCATCCGCCTCCAACTGGCCTGTACCAGCAACATCGACAGGAAAACCCGGGTTGGAACCTTGGATGTCGAGGTCACCGTCACCTTTCGCGCCCAGCGCGGCCCGGCAAACCGCAGCCGCGAGGCACCATTCGATTATTTCATTAGCGTCGTCGGCCGCGACCGCAAACCCCTCTATTGGGAAGCGTTTGCAATAAATATTGGTTTTCCCGGCAACAAAACCCGTCTCATGTTCAGGAGCGAACCGGTGACACTGGAAATTCCCATCACCCCCAAACGGGCCAGCCGCAGCTACCGTATTTTTGCCGGGCTGAAATTGAGCCGCGACGAGCTTGAGTTCAACCGCCAGCGGCGCCAAAAGACCGGCAAATAATCTAACAGGCTGCTGAAAAACTCATGATTGGGAGCAATCACCCTTCGAGACGGACCTTCGGTCCTCCTCAGGGTGAGGTATAAGGTATTGTAAATCCTCATCCTGAGCCGCGAGCGCAAGCGAGCGTGGCGAAGCCTCATCCTGAGCCGCGAGCGCAAGCGAGCGTGGCGAAGCCTCATCCTG
>NZAZ01000091.1 GCA_002686255.1 Rhodospirillaceae bacterium | reverse complement strand
CGCGGCCATGGCTACGTTCCTGACTGAGGCGCTGGCCCACACCAACGCACGCCCCAAGGGCGTGACAATCCAGTCGGCTGCGTGGGATGCCGTCGGTGAGACCGCTGACGTGGGCTATGCCGCTCAGGGTGAGCAGACTCCGACGCTGTCGGCTTCATACCGCGACGACAGCTTCGGCTGGGCGGCGGGCACTCTCATTGATGTGTGGAGCTACAAGAACAGCACAACTGTCGGCCAGGAGCAGTACCTGACCACAGGCCTGTGCAACACCACGGGCACCAGCGCTGCGTCCACTGAGGCTGTGACCATGTGTTACATAGATGCTGGTGACCAGGCCACCAACTCACTCGGCAACACCGCGCCTTCCGTGGCCCAGCAGGTCGCCTCCAAGACCTACGACTACGTAGCGTGGACCGCGGCGGCAGCTACGAGTTACGACGATGACGTGCACACAGGTGTCGCTGACACCTCCACGATCGCCATTTCCGGTGCATACGATGCCAACGACGTCCAGGTGACCAGTGACATCGACCCACAGGCGTTGACCGTTGGTAACTCCTCGACCGTGCCGTTCGGTACTGATATCACGATCAGCCTTCAGGCCGAGTACAACAACACCCTCGTTGACGCGAACACCGCGCATGAGCTCGTGCCGTGCACGCTCAGGCATCAGCGCTCGGTGACTCTGTCGGGTAACACGGCGGTGTATGCGCACGGAACGGCGATCGTTGATACGACGTCAAACTTGTACACCGACGCGACCGGTGCAGCGTCGTTCACGATCACCTCGCCGAGCGAGTTGAGCACAACGGTTGCCAATGACACCGTCACAGACACCGTCACGGTGACCTGTGCTGCCGGTGTCAACGACGGTGCCGCCACCCAGACAGGCGTGGATGCCGCTGACTGGACCGTCGCTCCTGCGACAGGTACGAACGCCGGGGCCCAGGTAGCTGCAGTGAAGTACTTCACCTTCAAGGACACCACGGATGCCCACTCGTCTGGTGCGCTGGCGCAATCTTCGTACTACGGCACGGCCAGTTCTTCGGGTGTCACTCGTACTGCCACGTACACGGCGTACGACCAGTACGGCGACCCGTGGGCTGGAGCTGCAGTGACGCTGACCTCAACAGGCTCACTCGTTGCCAACCCAACCGCAACACTCAATGGTGAAGTGTTCAGTACCGTTGCGACACACGGTCTGGTCGTCGGCGACGATCTCGTGGTCACCGACCTCTCGGGTTGCACCCTCGCTCCGACTGATGGTGGTACTGCGGTTGCCCTGGGCGACACGCTGACTGTCTTGTATGCGACCACGTCAACGACGTTCGCACTCACAGACGCCGGCGGCGCCACCGTCATCACACCGTCTAACAGTGGTTGTGCCGACTCACTGACCGACGGCCTCGGCCTGTCTACGACCTCGTTTGCTGCTGTTTCGCGGACGACTGGTAGTGCTGGAACGGCTTCGGTGACCTGGTCTGATACCGAGGACACTTCAGGTGTTGACACCATCTGGGCCAACGTGTCCGGTATCGCCGAGCATTCGTCGGAGTACTACCGGACGCTCAACTCGACTTCAGTTGCCAACACGACGGCGTTCACCACCACTGCTACCAACACGGTGGATGACTGGACTGTGTTTGACTCGACAGATGCTGCCTTGGGAGACCAGGGCGCTTCCGAGATGGGTGCATGGATCGAGTACTGGGACAACGACAACAACGTCCTGGTTGTAGGTGTCGCTCACGGTGAAGCGCTCGAGGGTAGTCAGCAGAAGCACTACCTCGAGTATGCCTATGACGACAACGACCAGTTCACCTACGCTGGAACGGCAAGTGCCGGCTCTACCGCCGCTGGTACCGCAACCAAGTTGTCCACATGGGAGTACTACCTGAATATCGGCCAGAACAACGCGGTCGACAACTGGGCTGGTAGTGGCGCTACGCAAGGTGGTCCGGTCCACGTGGACTACGCACCGACCGCAGCAGGGTTCAGCGTATTCATCCTCGGCTAGCCACAGGAGATGACAAGGTTGGCCTGACTTAAGGTTGACCAAATGAGTAACTGGGAGCCCCCGACCGTATCGGTCGGGGGCTCCTGGCGTTTCGGGCTGGGTAACCACGAAATTGGGTAGAAGTTCGCCTACAGTGAGGCCCAAGTTCGCCGGGTTCAAGGCGGGTGTGGGGTCACCGTTCGGCCTCAGGAGCGGGGTTGTGGACGGAACCGACGAGACGGAACAAGAAGGAAGGGACATGGCACTGAGGCGAATACTGGTCGCTGGGACGCTGGCAGCAGTGCTGGTCGTCTCGACTCCGGGTGTTTCAGCGGCAGTGACGCCGTCTGTACCAACCGGGCTCACGGCCGTGGCCGGAGACAAGAAGGTCACGCTGTCGTGGACAGCGTCTTCATACTCGCCGACCGACTACATTGTTGAGTACTCCCTATACGAGTTCGTCTCCGGCTACCCGATCCTGACCTTCGGGAAGTCGAGCAGTACCGCCACCAGCGCGACCGTGACCGGTCTGACCAACGGCACCACCTACACCTTCAGGGTCAAGGGAACCAATTCTACGGGAACGTCGGCAGCATCGTCTACGGTGTCGGCCACGCCGGTGGCCAACAACACTCCCAACGATCTTGCCATCTTCAAGGCCTGTCCGACCGGTGTGGCACCCGCCCACGGCTTCAGCGATGTAGTGGCAAGCGTCACCTCCACCGCGGTCTCCTGTATCAAGTACTACGAGATCACCAAGGGAACGACGACCACTACTTACTCGCCAGGCGACTCGGTGCCCCGGTGGCAGATGGCCCTGTTCCTGACCCGCATGGCGGTTCCTGCAGGGGCCGCGCTCGGCGACGGTTCCGATCAGGGCTTCACCGACATCTCAGGCAAGTCCGCTGAGATCCAGACTGCCATCAACCAACTCAAGCAACTGGGCATCACCGTCGGCACAGACGCTGCTGGAATCCTCTTCAACCCGGATGGCATCGTCACCAGGGAAGAGATGGCCCTGTTCATCTCCCGACTCCTGAAGAATGCAACTACTGGCCCCGGTGGAAATGAGGAGTTCGTCAGCGGTTCGAGCGGTGCCAAGGAGGTCAAGTCGATTGACCCGGACTACAACTTCACCGACATCGAAGATATCAACCTGACCGAGACCCGCACGGCGGTCATCAGCCTCTGGAACCTGGGTGTGACCGACGACTCCACGGCCACCACCTACCGACCGTCAGACCCGATGACCCGGGCGGCAATGGCACAGTTCATGGCGGCTGCCCTCGACCATGCCAACGCGCGACCGAAGGGCCTCACCATGCAGGCCGATTCCTACCTTACCGAGGCAGACTTCCTGGTGACCCTGTCGGTGACCTACCGAACCGACGGCTTCCTCCCCATCGCCAACGCGCTTGTAGACACGTTCAAGTACAAGCATGTGACGACGACCGGCCACTCCGACTTCAGCAGTGATGGATCTTGTGCTCAGGTGGTCGTAACCTCGGTGGCCCTTACCCGTTGCTACATTGATACCGCCGAGCCGTCCACCGACACCGACGGGAACGTGGCCTCGTTCACCGAGGGGATCGCCAATGAGACGACATGGGATGTCTGGGCTTGGACGGGTGCTTCCACCACTGTCTACGACAATGATGTTCACGCTACCGGTGCAAGCAAGATCACCATTATTTCCTACTGAACAAGCCTGAGCGTTGGTGTCGATCACGGGAACTGCGGCGCAAAGGGTGACCCCATAGGCTATCGCCCGTGCACCTGGCCATGATTCGAATCGGGTCACAGACAACTAGGCAGGCAGACAATCAGCGACCATTCTGTAACCAGTATTGCCGTGCTCATCCCGTGCCGGGATGAGGAGGGAACGGTCGCCGACGTGGTGGCCGGCTTCTCGGCTGCCTTGCCCGCAGCCACGATCTACGTCTACGACAACGCCTCCGCCGACTCAACTGCTCGCAGGGCCCTCGAGGCAGGTGCCGTCGTGCGGACCGTATCCACTCCCGGCAAGGGCTCCGTTGTCCGACGCATGTTCGCTGACATCGACGCCGACGTCTACGTGATGGTCGACGGCGACAGCACCTATGACGCTTCCGTAGCGCCCCTTCTCCTCGACCGGCTCATTGATGACGGGCTGGACATGGTGATCGGAACCCGATCGGGGGTGACGGCGGATGCGGGCAGACGAGGCCATGCGGTGGGCAATCGCCTCTTCAATGCCCTCTACCAACTTCTCTTCGGGACTGGAGTTACCGATCTCTTCTCCGGTTATAGGGTGTTCTCACGGCGCTACGCAAAGAGTTTTCCTGCCGGATTCTCTGGCTTCGAGGTCGAGACCGAGATGTCGGTCCATGCAGCGCAACTTAGGTTGCCGGTAGGCGAGGTTGAGGTTCCGTATCGGCCCAGGCCCGAGGGTTCGACGAGCAAGCTCAGGACCGTGCCTGATGGCTTGAATGTCCTTCGCGCAATGTTGATGCTGCTCAAGGCGAACCGCCCGATGGCTCTCCTGGGCGGTATCTCCGCCCTGTTCGCAATGGCCTCTGTCGCATTGGGTGCTCCGGTGGTCGTTGACTTTGTTCGCATCGGTCTGGTCGAGCGTCTTCCCACAGCGGTGTTGGCCACCGGGCTGGCCGTGCTGGCGCTAGTTTCCCTTGTCTCGGGTGTAATTATGGATTCCATCGCCAAGGCTCGTCTGGAGGCCAAGCGGCTCGCCTATCTGGTCCAGCCGGGGCCGCTAGATGACCC
Organism: Rhodospirillaceae bacterium; assembly: GCA_002686255.1. Taxonomy (GTDB): domain Bacteria; phylum Pseudomonadota; class Alphaproteobacteria; order Rhodospirillales; family Casp-alpha2; genus Casp-alpha2. Next base: position 3,064 of record NZAZ01000091.1, on the reverse strand, counting down.
CCGTGACTGACAGCCAACTGTCGACCGGTTCGGTGGGAACTGTCGGCCAAGCCTCCGGTTGTGGTTCGAAGTGGTGGCTGTCGGGCCTGTTGGTGTTCTGTCTGGTCCTACCCCAGATACTGACAACACCCGCAGAGGCGGAAACCGGTGCAGCAGACCTGGCCTTCACGGGCAGTGGATGGGGGCATGGGGTGGGGTTGAGCCAGTACGGAGCTCGCGCCATGGCCGACGCCGGAGACTCGACCTACGAGATCCTTGAGCACTACTACCCGGGTGCCGGCGCTCGAAACGTCGACAACCTGCTTGCCGGATCGTTCATAGCGCTGGACGACACCCCGCTGTGGGTTGGCCTCCTCCAAGATCAGTATGATTTCGCATTCCGCGTCATGGGTGGCTCTGCGGATCTCTGCTTCGATGACACCGACCAGTGTGTGAGCACGCCGTTGCTCGAGGACAAGTGGCGGTTCGGACCCGATGGCAACGGCCTGTGTGCCTTCTCCCGCCAGACAGCGGACGGCAGCTACTACACGGTCAGCCCATCCGGGTCCTGTTCTGCTTCAATCCGACCGACGACCGCGCCGACCACGATCAGTCTTCCCATCAAGGGCCGAACCTACCGCCACGGCACCATCCGCATGCGCACGAATTCGTTGTCGAATCAACTCAACGTAGCCCTGGAGATGAGCATCGACGGCTACGTCGCCGGTGTGCAGGAACTACCTGACAACTGGCCGGGGGCTGCTTTGCAGGCCCAGTCCATCGCTTCGCGGTCCCTCGTCGTCCACCGGATACAAGAGCATGGCCCCGCCGAGGCGTTCGACACTGTGCGCCTCTCACAGTGCGCCTGCCACATCCGCGACGACGACCCGGACCAGGCCTTCGGCGGCTACACGGCCGAGGTGGGCCACCCGGTCTGGCGGGGCCTGGTCGGTGGTACTGAGGGCCAGGTAATGGCCTGGGAGAACAAGGTCATCGACGCCAGGTTCACCTCCTCTTCCGGGGGTCGGACCGAGAGCAACGACGACTCCGGCGGCGCGGCACTGGCCTACCTCGTCTCGGTGGATGACTCGGCCGCCCACACCAGCGCGGCAGCCAACCCGTTCACCACCTGGACCGCTTCGGCCGACCAACAGCACCTGGGTGGACATTTCGGCTTCTCCTGGTTGAACGACGTGCAGGTAGTCGACCGGAACGGGTCGGGGAGCGTGGCCATTGTCAGCCTCCACGGCATCATCAGCGGCCGACCGGCCCAGTTGAGCACCACCGGCTACAGCGTCCGTGATGTGCTGGGCTTACCGTCGCCGTACTTCGACATCGTGGTTCAGCCCAGGTTCACCGACGTCGCACCCGACCACCCCTTCGGTGGAGAGATCCTGGGTCTGTCTGAGTTGGGCATCACCAGCGGTTGCAGTGTCGACATGTTCTGTCCGGGTCGAAGCGTAACCAGGGGCGAGATGGCCGCCTTCCTGGTACGGGCCCTCGGCCTGGTGCTCCAACCGGAGGGGGATCCGTTCACCGATGACGACGGTTCGGTCTTCGAGGCCGAGATCGAGACCATCAGACTCCACGGAATCACCGCCGGATGCACGCCGACGACATTCTGTCCGGATCGTCCGGTCAAGCGCGGGGAGATGGCGGCTTTCCTAGTACAGGCATTCGGGTTTGATGTCGCCAGTTCCGCTTCCGGTGACTCGTTTGTCGACGACGACGGAACCGTCTTCGAAGCCGACATCGAAACCATGGCGGAGGTCAATGTGACCAGTGGATGTGGACAAGGCTTGTTCTGCCCGCAGGCGAACGTAACCCGGGAGGAGATGGCGGCATTCCTCGTCAGGGCGCTGGCGGTGGCCTGAGTCCGGTCTGGGTCGGGGCGTTGTCAGCCCCCTGTTGTCCAGTCGGACGGGTAGCCCGCCTGACCCGTTGCCACCACGTCTCCGGTGTCCACGGTGACAGTGAAGACGGCGTAGCCGCCGTTCCTGTCACTGGAGAAGGCAATCCGTTTCCCGTCAGGGGACCAGACCGGATCAACTTCGTTGGCACCGCTGTCGGCGACCTTGACCAGGCCGGCTCCATCAACGCCCACGGTGTAGATGTTCCAGCTACCACCTTGTCTGCTGGCGAACGTCAGGTATTGGCCGTCGGGGGACCAGTCGGGGGACCAGTCAATCGAGGAGTTGTGGGTGACTTGCAGCGGCTTGTTGCCGTCTGCATCCATCACGAATATCTCGAAGTCGCCGTCAAGGTCGCCTGCGAAGGCGATCCGGTCGCCGTCGGGCGACCAGGCGGGGTGAACCTCGTTGAAGGCGTTGTCGGTGAGTTGCCGGCCGTCGGTACCGTCGCTGTCCACCACGAAGATCTCGAGGTCGCCGTTGGCATCCCCGGAGAACACGAGTCGGTCGCCGTCGGGCGACCACGACGGATCCTCGTCTACACGGGCATTGTCGGTTACCAGGTGGATGACTCCGCGCCCGTCTGAGTCCATTACAAGTATCTCGCGGTTGCCGGACCAGTCCCCGGTGAAGGCGATTTGGCTACCGTCGGGCGACCAGACCGGGCCCCAGTGGTAGTTGTTGTCGTAGGTGAGTTGTCGTGCCTCGGTACCGTCGGCATCCATCACGAAGACCTGCCAGTTGCCAGTGCGCTCGCTGGTGAACACGATCTGTCCATTCCCACCACGTGTGAAACCACAGCTGGTCAGCATGATCGCGAGGGCTGCCATGGCGACTGTACGCATCGCACCAGTCTGCCCCGCGCCGCGATGGATGCAGCGCGTCTCAAATCCAGAGAGGTGAAATTGCCCCGCTGTAGAACCGCTTCCGTACCGTATCGTCGGGGGTCTCGGCTACTACAGGCTGGCCCAGGCCACGGCCGTGCGATGGCTAGGGTGGCCCGATGTCGAGGGACACCTGCCGTGCCGGTCCAGGAGACCGTGACATCACAAGGGTCGCCGTCGACATCCTCTACCTCCTCCTGATCATTGCGGTACCGGTCGTCCTCTACAGGGAGGCGCTTAACCAGGAGATACTCAAGGCCACGGTTCTTGTCGTCCTGGTCGTCGTGTTGG
>NZAZ01000090.1 GCA_002686255.1 Rhodospirillaceae bacterium | reverse complement strand
TTCGCGGAGCGTAGCGGGGACTACGGGCAAGAAGCCCGACGCCCTCCCAGGCCTGAAAGGCCCGGTCCCGTGGGGATGGCCCGCTGCGGCCGCCCGCGTCGTTGCGCGGCTTGCCCGATGCCCTGGCATCGCGCCGCGCCGCGCGCCTAGCGGATCGTCACACAGCGGAGCCATCAGAATGAGTCAATGTGGTCGGAACATGCTCTAGCAGGCTGCCGCCGAAGGGTTCGGGATCGGGGGTTACTTCCTGGTCCAGCCTGGCTTGCGCTTTTCCAGGAACGCCGCCACGCCTTCACGGCCCTCGTCGGAGACCCGGATACGGGCGATCCGGGCCGCGGTGTCGGCAATCAGGCGGTCATCGGCGGGACGGTTGGCGACCCCGGCGATCTGGTCCTTGGCTTCGGCCATGGCGGCCGGGCCGTTGGCCAGAAGGGCCCCGGCCATGCCGTCGACCGCCGCCTGTAAATCCCCCGCCGCCGTCACTTCGTGCACCAGGCCGATGCGTTTGGCTTCTTCCGCCGCGAAGCGCTCGGCGCTGAGCGCGTACCGGCGGGCCTGGCGTTCGCCGATGGCGCCGACCACATAGGGCGATATCACCGCCGGGATCAGCCCCAGCTTGACTTCGGAGATGGAAAAAACGGCCGCTTCCGAGGCGATGGCGATATCGCAGCAGCAGATCAGCCCGATCCCGCCGCCGTAAGCCGCGCCTTGGACCCGGGCGACGGTGGGCTTGGACAGGCCGTTCAGGGTCTTCATCAGCGCCGCCATGGCCTCGGCGTCGGCCCGGTTTTCGGCCTCGGAGTCTTCGGCCATGCGCTGCATCCATTTCAGGTCGGCACCGGCGGAGAAACTCCTGCCCGCCGCCGCCAGGACGACGGCACCGACGGCGGGATTGCGGTCGAGGGCGTCCAATTCCTTGGTCAAAATGGCAATCAGGTTGTCATCGAAGGCGTTGTGGACGTCCGGCCGGTTCAGGGTCACGGTCGCCCGGCCGTCGGCGGCGACGTCAACGATTAATGGGTTTTCCGTCATCGGTCCTATCCCCTGCCCTTACATCCTGAAGACGCCGAAGGTGGTTTTTTCGATCGGCGCGTTGAGCGCCGCCTCGAGCCCCAGGCCCAGCACGTTGCGTGTGTCCTTGGGGTCGATGACGCCGTCGTCCCAAAGCCGGGCGCTGGCGTAATAGGGATGGCCCTGGGCCTCGTACTGATCGAGGATCGGCTGCTTGAAGGCTTGTTCCTCTTCCGCCGTCCAGGCTTCGCCCTTGGCCTCGATGCCGCCGCGCTTGACGGTCGCCAGCACGCCGGCCGCCTGGGCGCCGCCCATCACCGATATCCGGGCGTTGGGCCACATCCACAGGAACCGGGGGCCATAGGCCCGCCCGCACATGGAATAATTGCCGGCGCCGAAACTGCCGCCGATGACGACGGTGAATTTCGGCACCCGGGCGCAGGCGACGGCGCTGACCATCTTGGCCCCGTCCTTGGCGATGCCGCCGGCCTCGGCCTGCTTGCCGACCATGAAGCCGGAGATGTTCTGCAGAAACACCAGCGGAATTCTCCGTTGCGCGCACAGTTCGATGAAATGGGTCGCCTTCAGGGCCGATTCCGAAAACAGGATGCCGTTGTTGGCGATGATGCCGACCGGAATGCCGAACAGGCGGGCGAAGCCGCAAACGATGGTTTCACCGTAGCGGCGTTTGAACTCGTCGAATTCGGAACCGTCGGCGACGCGGGCGATGACCTCGCGCACGTCAAAGGGCATGCGCCGGTCGGCGGGGATAAGACCGTAAAGGTCCTCGGCATCGTAGAGGGGATCCACCGTTTCGCGCATATCCAGCCTCGCGTCCTTGACCCGGTTCAGGTGGCCGACGGCGCGCCGGGCCAGCTCCAGGGCGTGTTCATCGTCGTCGGCGACGTGATCGGTGACGCCGGAAATCCTCGAATGCACGTCGGCGCCGCCGAGCTCCTCGGCCGTCACCTCCTCGCCGGTCGCCGCCTTGACCAGCGGCGGCCCGCCGAGAAAGATCGTGCCCTGGCCCTTAACGATGATGCTTTCGTCCGACATCGCCGGCACGTATGCCCCGCCGGCCGTGCACGAGCCCATGACCACGGCGACCTGGGGGATGCCGGCCGACGACATCCGCGCCTGATTGTAGAAGATGCGGCCGAAATGGTCGCGGTCGGGAAAGACCTCGTCCTGGGCCGGCAGGTAGGCGCCGCCGGAATCGACCAGATACACGCACGGCAGGTTGTTTTCCCGGGCGATTTCCTGGGCCCGCAGATGCTTCTTGACGGTGATCGGGTAATACGTCCCGCCCTTGACCGTGGCGTCGTTGGCCAGCACCACCACTTCGGTGCCGCCGATGCGGCCGAGGCCGGTGATGATGCCGCCCGCCGGCACGCCGTCGTCATAGAGTTCATGCCCGGCCAGGGCCGAGAATTCCAGAAACGGCGCATCGGCGTCCAACAACCGCTTGATGCGGTCCCGGGGCAACAGCTTGCCGCGGGCGGTATGTTTTTCCCGCGCCGCCCCGCCGCCGCCTTCCTCGACCTTGGCCAGTTGGGCGCGCAAATCCTCGACCAGCGTCATCATCGCCTCGCGGTTGGCGGCGAAAGATTTGGATTTCGGATCGATAATGGTTTTCAGCGCGCTCATGTTCGAGACCTGGTTCAATCTTCCTTCTTGTTTTCGCTTTTCCGGGGCTGTTCGGCGGCAGGGACGCCGGCTTCCTGGCGTTTCATCGCCTCGGCGACCATGTCCTTGACGGTCCTTTTCATCGCCTACCACCCCCCCGATTTCAACCACCGGCGGATCACCCACAGCCGGTCGGAACCCCAGAAGGGCTCGCCGTCGATGACGACGAAGGGCGAACCGAAGACGCCGGCCTTCAGGGCCTTTGTCGTCTCGATCTTGAGCCGCTCCTTGATCGCCGGGTCCTGGACGGCGGAAAGCAGCGCCTCCCGGCCGACGCCGAGGGGTTCGGCGATATCGGCGACGGCCCCGGACTCGGTGATGTCCTGGCCCAAGCCGAAATAGGCGTGGAAGGCGGCGCCGGCGAATTTCCTGGCCAGCGCCGGGTCATCGTCATCGAGCCAGTAAAAGGCCCGGGCGGCGGCCAGGGTGGTGATGGGAAACTTATCCGGCATCGTCCACGGGACCTTCATGTAGCGCGCCAGGCGGTCCCAGTCGCGCCGGCAGTAATCGCCCTTGATCGGCTGATCTGTCAACGGTCGGTTGCCGGTTTCCTTCATGGCGGCGCCGAGCATGATCGGCTTCCACGTCACCCGGCGCCCGAAATCGGCCACCGTTTCGTCGATCTTGTGGGCCGCGAAATAGCCGTAGGGCGACGAAAAATCGAAATAGAAAAGTACCGGATCGCTCATGGTATTGCCCTTGGTATTGCCCTCGGTCCGATTCCCTACCAGGGAATTTCCGTCCCTTCGTAGTTAAGGAAACGCCCGCTGTCGCTTTTCTTCAGCCCGGCGATGACGGCGCGCATGCCGGTGACGCTTTGGGCCGCGTCGATGGCGCCTTTGGGGCCGCCCATGTCGGTCCGGACCCACCCCGGGTGCAACATGACGACCTTGATGCCCTTTGCCGCCAGGTCGAGGGACAGGCTTTTCATGACTGCGTTCACCGCCGCCTTGGACGAGCGGTAGATATATTTTTTGCCGTCGGTGTTGCTGTCGATGCTGCCCATGATCGACGACAGGGTGACGATCTTCTTCTGCCTGCCTTGGGCGACGTTGGCGGCGAATGCCGCCGACACGGCCAGGGGCGACATGGCGTTGGTGCGAAAGACCCGCCCCCAGGCGTCGTAATCGACGTTGTCCCGGGTCAGGCCCTTGGGCCCGTAGATGCCGGCGTTGTTGATCAGCACGTCGATGCCCCTCCCCTTCAGTTTGCGGGCCAGCGCCTTCACCTTCGCCAGGTCGTCGACGTCAAGCGCCATCACGGTGACGTCCCCCGCAACCGCGTTAAGACTCTTCGCCTTCTTCGGTTGCCGGCAGGAGGCAATGACCGACCAGCCGTCGTCGGCGTACTGGCGGGCGAATTCCAACCCCAACCCCCGGCTTGCGCCCGTGATCAATACCGTCGGCATGGGTTTCCCTTAGCCCAACCGCTCGACGGCCATGGCGGTGGCCTCGCCGCCGCCGATGCAAAGCGCGGCGACGCCTTTTGTCCGGCCGTATTTTTCCAGCGCCGCCAGCAGCGTGACGACGATGCGGGCGCCCGACGCGCCGACGGGATGGCCCAGCGCGCAGGCGCCGCCATGGACGTTGACCTTGTCGTGCGGGAGTTCCAGATCGCGCATCGCCGCCATGGTGACGACGGCGAAGGCCTCGTTGATTTCGAACAGATCCACCTCGTCCCTGGTCCATCCGGTTTTTTCCAAAAGCTTGCCGACGGCGCCGATGGGCGCGGTGGTGAACCAGGCCGGTTCCTGGGCATGGGTGGCATGCCCCCGGATGGCCGCTAATGGTGTAAGTGCGCGTTTTTCGGCTTCCGATTGCCGCATCAGGACCAGCGCCGCGCCGCCGTCGGAGATGGAGCTGGAATTGGCCGCCGTCACCGTGCCGTCGGCGGCGAAGGCGGGTTTCAGCCTGCGGATCTTTTCGATATCCGCCTTCGGCGGCTGTTCGTCCCTCTCGACGGTGATCTCCCCCTTTCGGGCCTTGCCACGGGGGGTCTTAATGGTGACCGGCGCGACTTCGCCGTCGAAGGTGCCGTCTTCGATGGCCTTCCTGGCCCGGTTGAGGGATTCGATGGCGAAATCGTCCTGGGCGTCGCGGGTGAACTGATACGCCGTCGCCGTGTCCTCTGCATAGCAACCCATCAGTTTTCCCTTGTCATAGGCGTCTTCCAGCCCGTCCAGGAACATGTGGTCCGATACCTCGCCGTGGCCCATGCGGTAGCCCTGCCTGGCCTTGGACAGCAGATAAGGCGCGTTCGACATGCTTTCCATGCCGCCGGCGACGGCGATGGAGGCCGAGCCGGCCAGGATTCCGTCATGGGCCAGCATCGCCGCCTTCATGCCCGACCCGCACATCTTGTTGACCGTCGTGCAGCCGGCGCCGTCGGGGATGCCGGCGCCCCGGGACGCCTGGCGGGCCGGCGCCTGCCCCTGGCCGGCGGGCAGCACCACGCCCATGATCACCTCGTCGGCGTCCCCGGGCTCGAGTCCGGCCCTTTCCAGCGCCGATTTGATTGCAACCGCACCTAATTGGGGCGCCTTGGCGTCCTTCAGATCGCCCTGGAACCCGCCCATGGGCGTCCTTGCGGCGCCGGCGATGACGATGGGGTCTTTTTGTTCGCTCATGGCTGCTGTCCTCAATAAGGCGTGCCGTCCTTGTGCACGTATCTACGCTCGCCTTCGGCGAAACGGACCAGCAGGTCGATATCGGGATAATCGACCTCGTCCCCCTCTGTCCGGGCGCCGACTTCCAGGTAAACCGCGTCCCGGCCTGAGCGGTTGATCAGGTGGTGGCCGTCGCCGTAACCGGCGGCGAACCCCGCCGCCATGCCGGGACCCAGGGTCTGTTCGCCGGCGTCGGTGACCAGGGCCAGCTCGCCTTCCAACACGATGACGAATTCGTCCTCGCGGCTGTGCCAGTGGCGCTGCGACGACATGACGCCGGGTTTGAGCCGCACCAGGTTGACGCCGAACTGGTTGAGCCCCAGGGCGTCGCCCAGCGCCCGTTTTTCGCGATCCTTAACGGGGGCCGCGAATTCGTCGGGGTAGTTGGCGCCCGTCCGCGTCTCGACCGTCTCCGGGTCGATGGCGGGAAGGGCCAGTGTTTCGGTCATGTCGGCGTCTCCTACCCCGTTTCGTTGAACAGTTCGCGGCCGATCAGCCAGCGGCGGATTTCCGACGTCCCGGCGCCGATCTCGTACAGCTTGGCGTCGCGTAACAATCGCCCGGTCGGGGATTCATTCATATAGCCCATTCCGCCCAGGCATTGAATGGCCTCCGACGCCATCCAGGTGGCTTTCTCGGCGGCGAACAGGATCGCCCCGGCGGCGTCCTTGCGCGCCCGGTTGCCGGCGTCCTTGCCCCGGCTTTTGTCGAGGGCGGCGGCCACCGCATAGACATAGGCCTTGGCGGCGTTCATGGTCGTGTACATGTCGGCGAGCTTGCCCTGCATGAGCTGGAATGAGCCGATCGCCTCGCCGAACTGCTTGCGCTGGCGCACGTAGGGCAGCACCACGTCCATGCACGACTGCATGATCCCGAGCGGACCGCCGGCGAGCACGGCGCGTTCGTAATCGAGGCCGCTCATCAGCACCTTGAGGCCAAGGCCTTCCCCGCCGAGGACGTTTTCCGCCGGCACCTCGCAGTCCTCGAACACCAGCTCGCAGGTGTTGGAGCCCCGCATGCCGAGCTTGTCGAGCTTCGGCGCCGTGGAAAACCCCTTGAACCCCTTTTCGACGATGAACGCGGTGATCCCCTTGGCCCCGGCGTCCGGGTCGGTCTTGGCATAGATGATCAGGGTATCGGCGTCGGGGCCGTTGGTGATCCACATCTTGGTGCCGTTGAGGACGTAACGCTTACCCTTTTTGACGGCCCGGAGCTTCATGCCGACGACGTCCGATCCGGCGCCTGGCTCGCTCATGGCGAGCGCCCCGACGTTGTCGCCGGAAATAAGTTTCGGCAGGTAGCGGTGTTTTTGATCGCCGGTGCCGTTGAGTTGGATCTGGTTGACCGCCAGTTGTGAATGCGCCCCGTAGCTTAAGCCAACCGACGCCGAGGCGCGGCTGATCTCCTCCATCGCCACCACGTGCTCGACGTAGCCCATGCCGGCGCCGCCATATTTCTCTTCCGCCGTGATCCCGAGCACGCCCAGGTCCCCCATCTTCTTCCACAGATCGGCCGGGAATTCGTTGCTTTGGTCGATTTCCGCCGCTCGCGGGGCGATTTCATCGGCGGCGAAACCGCGCACCGAATCCCGCAGCATGTCGGCGGTCTCGCCGAGGTCGAAGTCAAGGGCCGGGAAATCGTTGGCAAGCATGGGCTTTCCGTAATTTTAGGCGGTTTCCGGGAAGGCCGGCATCATACTTTACGTTTACGTAAACGTCAACTTTATCGGGAAATCCCGCCGCCCTCATACGAATACAGCGGTTCCCCAAATAAGAACGGCGCAGGCGGCGCAGGAAACCGCCAAAACCAGGAAAGGCTGTTTGGCGGTGTCGGGGCCGGTCAGGAATTGAAAGCCATTAAAGACGCTTTTGACGACAAACCCGCAAAAGACGGCGCCAACAAAAGCCAGCCACGGCAAAAAGGTCAGGTGCATGAGCCAGAAATCGGGACCCAAAAACACCCGGCCGCCATCGGCGGAAAGACCGATCAGCAGGTTGCCCGCCTCGGCCCACGACAGGGCCTGCCCGGTGCCGTAATAAGCCCCGACGCCCAGGACCAGAGACAACCCGGCGGCAAGGATCAATCCGCCGCCATAGGCCGCGGCCAGGGCCAGGCCGCCGCCCCCCTTTTCCCCCCTGGCCGCCGTTGCCGCCATCAGGCGAAGGGTCAGGGAAAGACCGAGCGCCGTGATGCCGGTGCCGAAAAGCACCAGTTGCCACGACCGGAAAGGAGTTTGATCGAAAACCGCCAGATGCCCGGCCAAAAGGGCCAGGAACGTCAACACATAGGCCACCGGCAGGGCGGCAAGGAAGCCGTGCACAAAGCGGGCCGAAGCCGAATCAATGGGGTCGCGGCCCATGTGCCGAAGCACGGCGTCGAACATCAGTCCCGCGCCATAGGCCGCCACGTACCAGAAAACCGCGATCAGGAAGCTCTTCAATACGCCATGGGTAAACACGTCGTTGATATTGACGTCGGTGAACGACCGCAGCACGTAGATCGGGATGACGACGATCAGCGAAATCCCCAGATACGCCGCCGCCACGCCGTTGAGGACGCGCAACCGCCCCATTTCGCCGGCAAAGTTCAGGTACGCCAATGCCGCCAACAGGGACAGGTAATACAGAAACAGGAACGGCGATCCGCCGATCAACGCGTTCAGGGCCGCGGCCAGGGGCAGGAAAACGAACAAAAGGCCGAAAAAGATGCCGCCGAAGGCGACCCGCATGTCGGCTTCGGCGAACCCGGCGCGGATCAGGGCGTCCAGCCTTGAAGCCAGCCAGCCGGTCAGGCAGCCGGGGATACGCAACCAGGATGCGCCGGCCAAATTCCGCAAGCCTTCGCCCCACCGCCGCCGCGTCGCCTCAAGGCCCTCGCCGGGTCCGGTTTCGACCATCCACAGGGCGACGCCCGAGGCGGCCAGCAGCGAGCCGGCCAACACCAGCAGCGAGTGAACGAATTGGAGTCCGCTCGGCGTGAAATCCGTTATCGTCATCGGCTGACCCCGGCCCGGCCGACGATCCTCATCAGGGTCTGCTGCATGGCGGCGCAGGCGACCTCTGCGCCGTCCTTGACGACGCCGACCTCGGCGAAGCGCTCGGGCGGCGCCGTCTCGACGATAACGTCGGAAACATCCGCCAGCTCGGCCAGTCCGACCACCGGCACGGCGGTGTTGAATTCGGAAACCCTGTCCCCGGCCCGTTCCTTGTCGGCGGCGGAAACGGCGGCCAATACCAATCCTTCGGCGGCCCCGTCGCCCCCCCTGGCCCCCTCCCCGTCGAGCCATTTGGCGACCGGCCATCCGACCGTGCCCATGCCGCCGATGCCGACCCGAAGGGGTTGTTTTTCCGATCCGGTCATATTCTTTTCCATGGCCGACCCGGGGCCGGTTCTGCCAAGCCCGGCGGCCGTTATCAGTTGGCGGTTTGGCGCTTTTTCTGCTTTTCCGACAACAGCGACGAACACTGGGCCTCGATGCGTTCCATTTCGGCCAAGGTCTCGGCGATGTCCTTTTGCTGGTCGACGAGGGTTTCCTTGTGTTCGTGGATTTTATCCAGGAAATGCCTGAGTTGCGTCACCTCCGACGGGTCGACGTCGTAAAGATCGATCAATTGACGGATTTCCTCGAGCGAAAAGCCGAGGCGCTTGCCGCGCATGATCAGCCTCAGGCGCACCCGGTCCCGGGGCGCGTAGACGCGGCGTTGTCCCTCGCGCACCGGCGCTAGCAACCCCTTGTCCTCGTAAAACCGGATGGTGCGGGTGGTGACGTCGAATTCCCGCGCCAGTTCGGCGATGCCATATTTTTTGGACATGGCCGAACGTTACCTGACGTTGACGTAAACGTAAAGGGGGCCGGCCGCCGGGAAAGGTTATAGAAGGATCAGCGCCGCCAGGCCTAAGAACACGAAAAACCCGACGACGTCGGTGACCGTGGTCAAAAAGACGCTGGAGGCCACCGCCGGATCGACGCCGATGCGGTACAGCATCAACGGGATGGTCGTCCCGGCCAGCCCGGCGACCAGCATGTTGACGATCATCGCCAGGCCGATGACCACCCCCAGTGTCCCGCTGCCGAACCAGATCCAGGCCACGGCGCCGATCAGGGCGGCGAACAGGACCCCGTTCAGGGCCCCGACCAGAAGCTCCTTGCCGATGACCCGCCCGGCGTTGGCCGCCGTCAGCTCCTTCATCGCCAGGGCGCGCACGGCCACGGTCAGAGTCTGGGTGCCGGCGTTGCCGCCCATGGAGGCGACGATCGGCATCAGCACCGCTAAGGCGACCATTTGTTCGATGGTGGCGTCGAAAAGCCCGATGACGATGGATGCCAGGATCGCCGTGCCCAGGTTTATCAGCAGCCACCCGAACCGGGACCGGGTGGTGTCCATGGTCGCCTCGTACAGGTCGTCCTCCTTGACGCCGCCGAGGCGCATGATGTCTTCCTCGTGCTCTTCGTCGATAACGTCGACCACGTCGTCGATGGTGATGGCGCCGACCAGCCGCCCGCCATCGTCGACGACCGGCGCTGACACCAGGTCGCGCTGCCGGAACACGTAGGCGACTTCCTCCTGGTCGGTGGCCACCGGCAACAGTTTCATTTCCGTATCCATGATGTCGGCAACGGCGACCGGACGCCGGGTCCGCAGAAGGCGGCTCAGGGTAAGGCTGCCGACCGGCCGGTGGGCGGGATCGACGATGAAAACGTCATAGAACCGCGCCGGCAGTTCATCGTCACCGGAATCGGCGCTTTGGCGCAGGAAGTCGATGGTTTCGCCGACGGTCCAGAACTCGGGCACCGTCACCACCTCGCGCTGCATCAGGCGTCCGGCGCTGTCTTCCGGATACGTCAGGCCTTCCTTGATCAGGGTCCGGTCGCCGGGAGGAATGGCGTCCAGGACCTGTTGCTGCTCGTCCTCGTCCAGCTCCTCGATGACTTCGAGCGCGTCGTCCGACTCCATCCCGGCGATCACCGCCGCCACGTTTTCGACGCCCAAGCATTCGACGACGTGGTCGCGGACGGTTTCGTCCAGCTCCGAGAGGATTTCCGGGTCGAAATCATCGCGCAGGATTTCAACCACGTGGGCCCGTTCGTCCGGGCCCAGGCGCTCCAGAAGGTCGGCCGCGTCGGCGGGATGAAGCTCCGCCATGAGGGTGCGCACACCCGCCCCGTCCCCGGAGACGAGGACGTCGAGGAACACCTGCTCGGTTTCCGGCTCGAGGTCGAGCACGGCGTCTACCGGCGGGCCCGAAGCGGGTTCCGCTGGGTCCTTGACGTCAGCCACGGCAACGGTTCCTTCCGATCAAGACGTTAAAAAAAGAGGCCCGTCGTGGTGGTGGCGGGCCTCGGGAATTGGTGCGGTCGAGAAGACTCGAACTTCCACGGGATTGCTCCCACAGCGACCTCAACGCTGCGCGTCTACCAGTTCCGCCACGACCGCGAATTCCCTTGCGGCAACACCGTTCGTTGCCGTTACATTAGCTATGAGGGGGGGGATAGCAAATGCCGGCCCCCCGATCAAGCGCGACAATGGTGATGTAATGACGGGACAAGCGGCGGGATTGATCGGCACCAAGGACGCCGTCGAATGGCGGATCAGCGACGCCCCGGTCGCCTATCCGGACGCGCTATCGTTCATGGAAGAACGCGTCGAGGCGATCCATAAAAATGCCGCCCCCGAGACCGTGTGGCTGCTGGAGCATCCGCCCCTTTACACCGCCGGCACCAGCGCCGACGGGGCCGAATTGCTGGACCCGGACCGCTTCCCCGTCTACCGGACCGGCCGCGGCGGCCGCTACACCTATCACGGCCCCGGCCAACGGGTCGCCTATGTGATGGTTGACCTGACAAGGCGTGGCCACGACGTCCGCGCCTTCGTCAAAAATCTTGAGCAATGGGTGATCCGCACCCTGGCCCAATTCAGCGTGACGGCTGAGAGCCGCGCAGAGAGGGTCGGCATCTGGGTCCGGCGCGGGGCCCCCGGCAACCCGGTTTCGCGCGAGGACAAGATCGCCGCCATCGGCGTCCGGGTCCGGCACTGGGTGACGTATCACGGCATCGCCGTCAACCTGGAGCCCGAGCTTGAGCATTTCTCCGGTATCGTGCCCTGCGGGATTTCCGGCTACGGCGTCACCTCGCTGTGGGATTTAGGCGTCACGGCGACGATGCCGGAACTGGACGCGGCCCTGATGGCGTCCTTCGAAGAAGTCTTCGAAACCCCGATCCGCCGAATTTAGGCCCTGATGGATAAAATCCACTAGCAGGCTGCTGAAAAACGTACGATCTGGAGCAATTACCCTTCGAGACGGACCTCCGGTCCTCCTCAGGGTGAGGCATAAGGTATTGTAATTCCTCATCCTGAGCAGCGAGCGCAAGCG
>NZAZ01000089.1 GCA_002686255.1 Rhodospirillaceae bacterium | reverse complement strand
CGTTGCTGGTTGTGTGGTGATGAAAAGGCAAGTCCTGCGCAAAAAGATATCTATACCAAAGCTTACGAACAGGTTAGGCAAAATATTGAGAGGCTGTCTCCTGGAATCACCTTTAAAGAGCTTTCATTTTCGTCTAAAGAGTATCTAAGGAATGAGTTTCGTCATTATTCGCTTTTGTATCACGGCATTGGGTTGTGTGATGAATATCCTGCCATACCCTTTACCTGGGAATGGAATGAGAACAGTTTCGATGGTACAGTCAAACCGGGAATGGTTTTTTGTGTTGAAAGCTATGTTGGTCGACGTGACGGCGGTCCAGGCGTCAAACTAGAGGAACAAGTATTAATCACCGAAACAGGCCACGAGTTATTAACCAACTACTCTTTCGAATCTGATTTGTTACTTTGAGGTAAACTAAATATTCTGTTTATGGGTATGCGATGATCAAGATTCCAACAAAAATGAGTGCAGTCATAACCACTAGTCACGGTGGTTTTGAAGTATTAGAATTTCGTAATGATGTTGAGGTGCCTAGACCTGATTCAGACCAAGTGCTGATCAAGGTTTTGGCTGCAGGAGTTAACAATACCGATATCAATACACGCACAGCTTGGTATTCAAAGTCAGTGACAGGCGAGACCGGTGTTGGGGGTGCTGGAGGTTTTGATGATGCAAAAAATGATGACGGTGGTTGGTCAGGAACACCGCTTAGTTTCCCCATCATCCAAGGTGCTGATTGTTGTGGTGAAATTGTTGAAGTAGGTGATCAGGTTGATCGTAGTAGAATTGGCGAGAGAGTTATAGTGCGCACTATGCAGCAATATGCGGTTAACTATAAACCTTTTACATGCTGGACTCTGGGTTCAGAATGTGATGGCGCCTTTGCACAATATATGGTCGCCTATAGTGACGAGAGTTACAATATTGAAAGTGACTGGAGCGATGTTGAATTAGCTTCCATTCCTTGCGCTTATTCAACAGCAGAAAATCTCTTAGAGCGCTCAAACTTGAGTAAGGGCGAAACTGTATTGATTACGGGTTCGTCTGGAGGTGTTGGCTCTGCCGCTATCCAATTAGCCAAAAGACGAGGCGCAAAGGTCATAGGTATTGCGAGCAAAGATAAAATAGCTGGCGTTGAAACTATTGGTGCTGATATTGTAGTCAAGAGGGGAGAAAGTCTAGGTAGCGTTTTAGGTAGCGAATGTGTTGACGTTGTGATTGACCTTGTAGCTGGGAGCCAGTGGAGTGAATTACTTGATGTCCTTAAGAAAGGCGCCAGGTACGCTGCCGCTGGCGCAATTGCTGGACCAATTGTAGAGCTGGACGTTAGAACGCTCTACCTAAAAGATTTAACTTTGATGGGTTGCACCTTCCAGGATAGTAGGGTTTTTGAAAACCTCATTGGTTATATTGAAAGAAATGAGATCAGGCCATTGGTAGCGAAGAGCTATCCGCTTGAAGAAATTATTCAGGCACAAAAGGATTTTTTAAATAAAAAATATATCGGTAAATTGGTTCTTGTCCCTAGTCAATAATAATCTATTCAATTAAATCGGTTTATTGATACCTCTTTGAAAAACCATAAGCAAGCATCCAGTTGTTGTAGAAGAGGAGTGCGAGCTGCCAGGTTCAAATGTGACGAAATCTCCCTTCTTGAAAACTGTATTGTCTGAGTCAATCAGTTCACCCTCCAGAACCATAAACTCTTCAAAACCGCCATGTTCGTGGGGAATGGATTGAGCACCAGGTTCCATCTTTAATATATAACTCCCAAAACCTTTTTCTCTATCAAAGCTGACTAGATGCCAGCTCATTTTTTCTATGACTTTACCGTATCTATCAAAGGGCTTAAATTCAATATTAAAGGGGTCAGTTATCTTTCTTTTGTTCATTAATAAATTTTAGATTATTAGTTAATATAAAAACTCTATTTTTCCTTGCCTGCACGCCACTCTTTCCAGCGCAAATAGCCGTTAGCACCCAAATACATCAGAGATTTAGGTGGCAACTTTTTAGGCGGCTCTTCATCTATAAAATTATCTATAGCGCTGTCAGTTGCTTGCGCTGCTTTTTCAGCCGCTATAACACCTATAGCAGTACCTTTAGCGGTACCAAGTCCGTTTTGACAGCAGGCAGAATATAAGCCTTCAGCAACCTCGCCTTGGGCAAAGACATTGTTTAAGCTTAGGCATAAACGGCCTCCCCAACAATACTCCATTGACACTTTGTCTAGCATCGGGAATCTGGCACTGAATGCCGAGATATGGCTATTGGACACTGACATAATTCTTGACCCAGAGACTTCCATACTAGGGTCATAGGTAAAACGATTGCGAACCATAATGCGATCACCACCAGTTCCAGATAGGCGCCTAACTGATGATCCCATTGGATCGGCCGAGGTAAATGACCATGCAGATTGACCGCCTAAATTCTTAACTTCATCGGTGCTTAATTGTCTAGTCATAGAAGCATAAGTAAAAACATGCATCAGTCTTTTTTGAAAATATCCAAATTTTTCGATCAAACCGTTGACAGCCAAAATGACTTTAGGACTAATAACAGAACCAGACATAGTTTTAGCTTTCCAAAGCGTCCTATCTTCATATCTACCTTCGTCAGTCAATTCTATTACCGCAGAGTTTTCGTAGAGATATAAGTTCGAATACATTGCAACGCCATCAGCCAAACTTCGAATGTATAGGGCAGGTTGTAAGAGTACAGTTCCAGGCGTCCATAATCCTCCCTGGTAGTAGTTGATGCCAGTTAGTTCTTGCATTTCAGCGGCATCCAGTAGTCGATAATACTCGCCTGTTTTGGTTAAATGTTTTGCATAGTCAGTGTTGGCAGTCATGCCTTTATGGGTTGCAGCCGCATTGATTTTGCCGACTTGTTGAAGAGCTTCAGAGGGCATTTGGTACTCTTCAGCGGCATTTTTAGCGAATTCAATTGCAGACCTATTAATTCGAGTTTGTTCAATGTCTTTATTAGCGCTACCTAAATAATCTTCAGATGATAAGTCATGAGGTAGGTCAATCATAAAGCCTGAATTGCGACCAGCTGGACCTTCGCTTACCTCGCAAGCTTCCAATACTACAATCTTAGCGTCCGGCCGCAATTGATTGAGGCGGCGTGCTGCAGAGAGTCCTGCAAAGCCAGCACCAATTACAAGATAATCGGCGCTGATATCTTTTTCCAGTTGTTTATGTGCTTGCCTAGAAGGCAGAATCGCTTTCCAGCCTGAGATACCAGGGTTGGCGGGTAGATGAATCATTTTAGACACCTATAATCTGGCAGAAACTAGTCAATAGACTCTTCGGGTGCACGGTCTGACAAGTCTATCCAGATTGTTTTCAATTCTGTGTATTGATCATGTGCATGGATAGAGTTGTCTCTGCCTCCAAAACCTGACTGTTTATAACCACCAAAAGGCGTACTCAAGTCACCTTCGCCATAACAATTAACTGTCACTGTTCCCGCTTTAATAGCTCTTGCTGCTCGGATTGCTTTTTTGCCATTGGCAGTAAAAACGCTCGCTGCGAGACCATAATCAGTGTTATTTGCAACAGCAATAGCTTCATTAAATGATTTCACCGTAATTACCGAAAGAATCGGCCCAAAGACCTCTTCCTGAGCCAATTTGGAGTCAGGGTCCACTTGGTCAACAATTGTTGGAAGTACATAGTAAGGACTCTGAGTAGTGCCTCCGGTAAGAATGTTTTCGTTATCTAAATAACTGCATACCTTTTTGAAGTGCTCATCATCAACTAATGAGCCTAAATAATTGCTCGGATCTAGTGGGTCGCCAGTTTTCCAGTCACGAAGATGGGCAAGCATCTTCTCTAACAAAGCATCTTTAATATTTTCTTGTACGATAAGTCTGGAATTGGCTGAACAGTTTTCCCCCATATTCCAGAAAGAGGCATTGATTAGATGTTCAGCGACTAATTCTAGTTCTTCAGCATCATCTAGAACGATTGCAGGATTTTTCCCGCCACACTCAAGAACGATTTTCTTAAGATTAGAGTCTGCAGAGTAACGCAAGAATCGACGACCTGTTTCCGTTGAACCGGTAAAGGACACCATGTCTACATCTGGATGTATGCCTAAAGGCTCTCCTACATCAGGCCCAAAACCTGGAAGAACGTTAAGTACACCTCTCGGTATGCCCGCTTCTATCGAAAGCTCTGCAATCTTAAGAGCTGTTAGGCTTGTCTGTTCAGCAGGCTTAACAATAACTGAGTTGCCAGCCGCAAGAGCTGGGGCTATTTTCCATGCCAACATCAGCAATGGAAAATTCCAAGGCAAAACGCAACCAACAACGCCGACCGGTTCGCGCACAATAACTGCAAGTGCATCTTCCCCTACGGGTGCAGTTTGGTCATATATCTTGTCAACCGCTTCAGCATGCCAAACAAGGCAGTCTATAGTTTCTGGAAGGTCAATTGTTACACAATCTCGAATCGGTTTGCCAGAATCGATACTCTCCATGACAGCTAGTTCTTGAAGGTTCCTCCTTATTAATTTTGATAGCTTAATGAGCACTTCTTTTCTTTCGCTTGGATGCAATTTAGACCACTGACCTTGGTCAAAAACCTCTCGCGCTTTATCAACTGCACGGTCAACATCTTCCTTATTACATGACGCAATTTCAGCAATCACTTGGCCTGTCGCAGGGTTAATTGTTGGAAAAGTTCTAGCCGACTTAGAGGATTGAAATTGGCCATTAATAAAGGCATTGGTAGGACAGTCAAGAGACTCTCCGATAGCCTTGTATTCTTCATAGGTTAGTAGGTTTGGCATTTAGTTACCCTCCTTTGTTATTAGTTTTATCGTGTTATTCATAACACTGATGACTTGCTCAAGTTGACGTTTATCGTCTTTGTTTAAAGGCTTTAACGGTCTGCGTGGTGGTCCCGCCGGAAGTCCTCTCATTATTGTGCCATGCTTTATGCACTGAATAAACTTGCCACCCTGTTCAAGAACCCTCATCAGAGGCATCATGGCAGACATTATCCGTCTACCTTGATCAAAATCGCCATTAATACAACATGCCTGATAAAGGGCAATGTGTGCTTCTGGAGCGAAGTTAGAGCCAGCACAAACCCAGCAATTTGAACCCCAGGCAAAAAATTCCAAGGCCTGGTCATCCATCCCACAACACAGTTGAATGTGCGGATAATCTCTTGCCAGCAAATGGATTCTATTGATATCTCCGCTGCTCTCTTTAATGGCACAAAAGTTGGATGATCTGCATACCCTGTCAAGAAACTCTTCACCCATCATAGCGCCCGTTCGGCCAGGATAGTTATAAAGCATAATTGGCAGGTTCGCCGCCCTATCAATTGCCAGAGCGTGGAGCGCATTCTCTCTTTCTGTTGGTATTACATAAGGAGGGGTTGACACTAAAATTCCATCAGCTCCAACCTTGGCAGCCTCTTCGGCGAATAATACACAATCCTCAGTACGGATAGCGCCTGTACCAATAATAAGTGGTACACGACCATTGACCGCCTCTTTACATGTTTTCATCACTTGTAATCTTTCTTCTTGGCTCTGCGCATAGTATTCACCAGTAGTACCAGCAATTACAATGCCATGCACGCCACAGCTTAAAAGTTCCTCAACTATCTCCTCTATAGCATCGAAATGAATACTATGATCATCCTTGTAGGGTGTGACAATTGGTGTATAAATTCCATCAAATTTCATCTTTTCTCCTAAGCATTTGGCAGACCAATTTTTGCCATTCTTCCACCATCAGCTGTATACACCTGTCCAGTCACAAAGCTTGACTCATCTGATGCAAGCCATGCAACTAGAGAGGCGATTTCTGTGCTTTTCCCGGTCCTATTAAGTGGATGTATTTTGCCGATATTGTCTCTAAACTGGTCTGGGTTTGGCATTGACTCTATAAAGGACTCATTAAGTTCAGTGTCTATCCAGCCTGGTGCAACGGCATTGCATCGCACTCCATCATGACCATGGTCTATAGCTATCGCTCTCGTGAGTCCATGAAGCCCAGCCTTGCTGGCACAATAGGCGGCATGTTTGGGGTTAGCACCAATACCCTCAATTGAACCAACATTAACTATAGAACCTTTTGACTTTATTAGGTGAGGTATCGCGTATTTAATCATTAAAAATGGCGCAGTTAAGTTTAGAGCGATGGTTTTATTCCAATTATCTAGAGTCGTTTCTGCAGCTAAGGATTCGTTCATCATACCGGCGTTGTTTACCAAAACATCAATCTTGCTGTGCTTCTCAAGTACCATCTCGATACTTTTTTGACAGTCTTGATGATTACTTAAGTCAAATTGATAAGACTCTACGTTTTCAGATAGTGTGCGCTGGATAGCGCAAACAGTTGCACCTTCTTGCTGGAAGCGTTTCACGCAAGCTAAACCTATCCCTTGCGAGCCGCCAGTCACGACAACAACTTTATCAGTAAACCGCTTTCCCACCATTAATCTCCACCAAAGAGCCACAAATATAGCTCGCCTCGTCTGAAGTCAAAAATGCAATAACATTAGCTATTTCCTCTGGTTCTGCTACATGACCCAAGGGAACGGATTCGTTTAATTTGGCGATTCCATTTTCAGGATCTAGCCCACGAATTTTAAACCCACTTCTAAGCATCGCTGTGTTGACTTCGTTAGGGCAAACAGCATTAATACGAATCTTTTGGTGGGCATGATCTCTACCCAAGCATTTTGTCATTGCCGCTAAGGCTGCTTTTGTAGTGCAGTAAATTAAGTGATCGGGCCCAGGGTAAACGCCCCAACAAGATGAAGTATTAACAATACTACCACCACCAGCCTTTTCCATTATTGGGATAGTAGCTCTAACAAGACGGAATGGAGCTTCGACGTTAACTGCTATAGACAAGGAAAAGTCTTCATCTGAGGTGTCTGTAATCTTGCCGCGACGTATCAGACCAGCGTTATTGACCAATATATCAATCCTTCCAAATTGATTAAAAACTTGTAATGGCAGGCTATCGCAATAGGACTGATCAGTGAGATCGCCTGCAAATGATTTTGCCTCACCACCCTTCAGATTAATCTCGCTAACAAAAGATTCGGTTGCTGATTGTTCCCGGTCAGCAAGTGCAAGTGCAAGGCCCTGTGCTGCATATTTTTTTACTAGAGCTCTACCAATACCACCACAGGAACCAGTAACTAAAGCAACTTTTCTCCCCGCTCTATTCATGTTTTTTTCAACTCTTGATTATTCATTTAACATTTTGTCTGGTAGAGGGTCTGGCCTGACATACATCTCTAGATGGTCTTTAGCGAGCCTCCAATGTTCATGGGTCAATATTACCATGCCTTCAGAATCACCTTTTATTATGCATTCGATCATTTTGTCGTGATGTTTGGAGACCTCTTTTAAATCATTCAGCATTTCTTTGCTTATGGCACGAAAAAAGGTTTGGCCGATACGGGCATGGTCAATTAATAGAAGATCATAGCTGGGCATAAGGTAGTTATTGTCAGCCATTTCTCCTATTAATCGATGGAACCGGTTATTGTATAAAGACATTCCGTCAATATCGTTCATTTTATTGGCCTTTATAAAATTGCCTTGTACTTGTTGCAGTTCTTCAATCTGACTTTGTGTGGCATTTTTGGCTGCCAAGCGGCCAACGGCCGAATACATCATCGGTGCAGTTATAAAAAAGTTGCGCAACGTTTTATAGTCCATTGAAGAGACGGTAGCACCTCTATTCTTGATAAGTTCAATATATCCTTCTCCTGCCAGCTTTTGCAGAATTTCACGCAATGGTGTGCGCGAGATTTTGTATTTGTTGCACAGGCTTATCTCTTCAAGATTCTCTCCAGGCGACAACTTCAAAGTTAATATTTGACGTTTTAGCTCTTCGTAAAGTTCATTTTTTTTCATCAGTTAGTGCTCATTGTTTAGTGCTTCCATTGCCGGGATAGTTTTCTCCCGCCTTGCAATAAAGTCAAGTAGCTCTTCATTCTTGGCTTTATCTAATTCTGGTTCTTGGTACTCTTTAAGTAGCTTTCTGGCATGTTCAAGACCTCTTTGTATGGTGTCTTTGCTGCCATCAGCCTCCCACTGTTCGATAGAGTTATTATCAAATAGTTTAGGCATAAAGAAAGCCCTTTGGAAGTTTGCCATAGTATGTTCATGGCCAAGATAATGACCGCCTGGGCCAATATCTCTGATTGCAGCAACACCCTCGTCAAAGTCATCCCAACGAATACCCTCCGACATTCTATAGCCCATTTCGCATTGCTCTGCATCAACAACAAATTTAGCCATAGAGCAGTGCATTCCAGCTTCATTCCAGCCCGCAGAGTGCCATATATAGTTGGCTCCAGAAAGAAGCACTGCCATCATAGTTGACGCGCTTTCATAACCAGCCTGAGCGTCAAATAACTTAGATCCTCCAAGTGTGTTAGAGGTACGCCAAGGGATTTTATAAAATCTTGCCATTTGCCCTATCATAAAATTCATTAATGAGATTTCAGGGGTGCCTGCCATCGGCGCTCCAGATTGCATTGAGACGGTGGCCAGGTAGTGTCCATAAATAGCGGGAGCCCCTTTGCGAATAACCTGAGTATAGGCTAACGCTGAGAGCGCTTCAGCATTGAGCTGGGCTACGGTTGGAGCTACACTTGCAGGAGTATTGGCACCACCAAGGACGAATGGTGAGCACAATACAGGTTGATTGTTTGTAGAGAAGACTCTAAGCGCTGAGAGCATTGTCTGATCCCATACTAGGGGAGAGTTGCCGTTAATGTTGCCGGTCACTACAGCGTGTTTATCAAGATAGTCTTCACCAAATAAAATCTTACACATAGCGATAACATCTTCGGCATTTTTGCCGCTAGTTGTCATTCCCATAAAGGTTTTGTCTGAGTACTTCATTGATGAATAAGTTATCCTTAAATGTCTATGCGAGATGGGGTGGTCCATCGGTTCAACAATATGGTGTGCAGTTGAATGGATTGCTGGCAACATATGGGCAATCTTATGTAAGTTATTGAGATCCTTCACTGTTGGCCAGCGACGTTTGTTTTCAAGGTCACAAATAAATGGCGCTCCAGTCATTGGAACAAAGATTGAGTTGTTTCCCCCTATTTGGAGTATTTTTTCTGGATCCCTTGCATGTATCGTTATACTTTCGGGAACCGAAGAAATTAATTCGCGAATAAGTTCTCTATCAAATTTAACTCTATTGCCATCGACATCTGCCCCTGCTTCATGCCATTGTTTAATCGCAATAGAGTCATGAAATTCAACTCCAACTTCCTCAAGAATTGACAATGAAGCATCATCAATTCGAAGAATTTGCTCTTCGCTCATTGGTTCGGTCAGAGGGATATTGCGCACTAAGTTAGGGAGCATTGCAATTTTTGTTTTTAAACGACTAGATCTTCTAGCGCTACGACCTAGACGTTCAGTAGTGCTAGATATCATTGAATAAATACAACATTGTATACATATTGTATATTGTTACTCATAAATATGATAATGTCAATCGATAAATAGCATTAATAATAGCTATTAATAGTCATACCAAGTGTAATATAATTACTATTAAATTATTGAAATATAGTGAGAAAAGTGTACAATTTCTGCTTTTTTATGTAGCTTGTAAAATATGTCAAATTTAACTAACAACTTTATTGCTGGTAACTGGGTTGAGGGTAATTCTTCTGTAGCTAATGTTAACCCTTCTGATACAAACGATACTATTGGTCAATATGCACAGGCAAGTATTTCACAACTTGAGGATGCATTGACTGCCTCAAAGATTGCACAACAAAAATGGGCGATGACCGGTTTAGAGCAACGTCAAGCAATATTGATGAGTATTGGAGAGGAGATGATAGCTCGCAGCGCAGAGCTGGGAGAGCTATTGTCTCGCGAAGAGGGGAAGCCTCTGGTTGAAGGGAAAGGTGAGATATATAGGGCAGGACAATTTTTTACCTATTATGCGGCTGAGGTTTTACGCCAAAATGGCGATACTGCAGACTCTGTAAGGGCGGGTATTGAGGTAGATGTGCGTCGTGAAGCTATGGGTACTGTAGCGATTATATCTCCTTGGAATTTTCCCACAGCAACGGCGAGCTGGAAAATTGCACCTGCACTTGCATTCGGAAATGCTGTTATTTGGAAGCCAGCTAACCTAACACCTGCGAGTGCTGTAGCTTTGAGCGAGATTATTTCTAGACAAGATATACCGGAAGGGTTGTTTAATTTAGTTATGGGTTCTGGAGCATCTATTGGCCAAGCTTTAGCAGAAAGCTCACAAGTCGATGCTATTAGTTTTACAGGGTCATACGATGTGGGTCGCCAGATTGCCACTGCGGCAGCAAAAAATTTAACTAAATTTCAATTAGAATTAGGGTCAAAAAATCCTTTAGTGATAATGGATGACGCGGATATGGATGTTGCTGTTGCAGCTGCTACAGCTGGGGCGTATGGAAGTACCGGTCAAAAATGTACTGCTTCATCGAGGTTGGTTGTGCATGAGAAAGTTCATGATGAGTTTGTTGATCGTATGAGTAAATCAACATCAGCACTTAAGGTTGGGCATGCGCTCGAAGAGGGGACACAAATTGGACCTGCCGTTAGTGAACAACAGCTCAAATCAAATCTTGATTATATGGATTTGGCGCGCAAAGAAGGGTGCGAGGTTGTTTGTGGTGGAGATGCTCTCGAACTTAAAACTCCTGGATATTATATGCAGCCGGCCTTATTAACTGGTGGTGACAATGCTATGAGACTTAATCGCGAAGAGTTATTCGCGCCAATGGCTTGTGTAATCAAAGTTGTAAGCTATGACGAGGCTCTCAAGGTAGCCAATGACACTGAATTCGGTTTAGTGTCAGGAATTATCACGCGGTCACTTGCAAGGGCGAGTCATTTTCGCAGAAACGCTGAGGCTGGCTGTGTGATGGTAAACCTTCCTACTGCTGGAACTGACTACCATGTGCCATTTGGAGGTAGAAAGAATTCCAGTTTTGGTCCAAGGGAACAAGGACAGTATGCAAAAGAGCTCTATACTCAAGTTAAAACATCTTATATCCTGGCAGGAAACCCTTAATGGCACATCCATCTCTATTTATTGACGCACTACAGTACAACAACTGGAGTGAGGAAATATTTCAACAAATTAAAGATGGCGGCATGAGTGCAATTCATGTCACTATTTGTTACCACGAAGATTTCCAGGAGATGTTACAAAATGTGACTGATTGGAATTCTAGATTTGAGATGTATGCGGACAAAATTTTTCTAGGTCGTAGTGCAAGGGATGTCCTTAAGGCGCAACAAGAGGGGCGTACCGCAATATTTTTTGGATTCCAAAACTGTTCACCAATCGAGGACAATATAGCACTAGTAGAGATATGCCATCAACTAGGGGCACGATTCATGCAGTTGACCTATAACAACCAAAGCTTGTTAGCAACTGGTTGTTATGAAGAGAATGATGCCGGGGTTACTAGGATGGGCAAGCAAGTAATCAAAGAAATGAACAGAGTGGGGTTGGTTGTCGATATGAGTCACTCCGCTGAACGTTCAACGATGGATGCTATAGAAATTTCTGAGCGCCCGATTGCAATTACCCATGCTAACCCAAGTTTCTGGCATCCAGCACTGAGAAATAAATCTAACGAAGTTCTTAAAGCGCTCGGTGAGAGTGGTGGGATGCTGGGCTTTTCTGTGTATCCGCATCACTTAAAGGACAACTCAAACTGCACACTAGGGAGTTTCTGTGAGATGATTGCTAGTACCGCTGACCTAATGGGTATCAGTCATATTGGGATTGGCAGCGATCTGTGTCAAAACCAGCCCGACAGTGTCGTTGAATGGATGAGAAACGGCACCTGGACTAATGAGCGAGACTTTGGCGAGGGTTCCGCTGGTTTTGCCGGCTTTCCTGATCAACCTTCATGGTTCCAAAATAACCGTGACTTTAATAATATTGCTTCAGGATTAAGAGAGGTTGGCTTTTCTAATGATGACGTGGATGCCGTGATGGGGGGTAATTGGTTGAATTTCTTTGAGTCTTCATTTGATAAATATAAATAATAATTGACTTATATTATTTATTAAAGAACAAGAAAATACATTGTAATGATTCCTGATTCCAAATTTTCCGATGTTAGTGTTGATTTTATGCGTTCACCTGAACAGGTGATGCGTTTAGATAGGATGGGATCCTCCCATCAAACTAGGCTGAGCTTTATGCGCTCATTAATTAGACGAATGTCTAACGAAAAATGGCAGTTTGAATGCCTACAACGTGATATAGATAGTGATGGTTTTGGTGTAAGCGTTTATGCAGTTAAGACACCCAAGAGAACTTATTCACTTGTTGCCTTTACACAAGACATACCGCCCAATAAAAGGACCGACCGTGTAATAGCAGAAGTTTGGGATGCGACATTTAGTTTATACGATGGTGTGCCAACTCAAGAAGATATAGATTACTTAGCAAACAATACACCCAAACAGGAGGGCGGCAGATTTCGTCCCAGTGAACTTGTTTTAGGAAGAGCAAATAAAAGCCTTAGACTTTTCGAGCATGTTATCTCTTCACTTGCACAGGGGGATCAACCAGATATTGAATTACTCTCGTCAGTAGGTTATCTGATGCGCACTACGGCAATCTATGGTAGTGGTAAATTTGGTTGTGCTGATAGAGAAAAGATTGCCAACCGAGAAGAATGCAGAGGAGCATTCCAAATTGAGCTATTAGCGGTTTATTTAATTCGCTGGTTTACGATAGATCTGGTTGAGTATCTGGCCAAAAAAAGGGGTGGCGATAAAGCGACTAGACTAGACCCAAGTATT
>NZAZ01000088.1 GCA_002686255.1 Rhodospirillaceae bacterium | reverse complement strand
TTAAAGTGGCGCTTTCCAGACTTCACTCCAGTGGGTCTGTCGCCCGGTCAATCCCCATTACAGCGTTGGGCACGTGGCGGAATTGCACCGCCTTCCCGATTCTTCCCGTCCAGACCAACACCTTTCCGGGACACCTGAAGATGCGATCGACGCCGGTTTTGGTTGTCCGGCTGGAATCAAGCTTAATCAAGGGGGGCTTTCAAGCCAATCGGTTTCGCGGGTTGCGGTATGCGCCGCAACCAGAGCGCGCCAAGTTCGAATGATTCCATTCAAACTTGACGCGCTCCAACAATGGAACCGGACCCATCGGTGGGGGCCGGTCATTGGATCGGCTGAACCTCTCCATCCCCCACTTGATCTCGATCAACGCGAAGGCCATTATCGACCGCCATGATCCCGGTCGGAAAACATTGGAAATAGGTTCTCTTTTCGGATGGCGCCAAGATCCTTCGCAACCGATCCCGTGGAAAACGGCGTCGTGCTCGGCGTCTGTCCGCATGACTGCCCTGACACCTGCAGCCTGCTCTCACATGTCGAGGACGGACGGCTGGTGCGCGTCAGTGGCAACCCCGACCACCCCGTAACGCGCGGCACCATCTGCCGCAAATTCGCCGAAACGCCGAGAAGATATTTCGGCCGTTCGCGCCTGACCGATCCGTTAATGCGAAGCGGAAAAAAAGGCGAGGGCGAATTCCGCAAGGTCACCTGGGACGAGGCCCTGACTGCGGTCGCCGCGCGCTGGCGCCGCATCATCGAAGACCATGGCCCCCACGCGATCCTTCCCTTTTTCGGTTCCGGCACCGAGGGTCTGGTGCACGGCCATATCGCGCCGAAGCGATTCTTCAACCGCCTGGGAAGCCTGCAACTGGTGCGCACGATCTGCACGAAAGCCGGCCGCGAGGGGTACCGCCTGACCATGGGCACGTCGGCCGGCGCCGACCCGACGGCGATCAGCAAGGCCGGCCTGATCGTCGATTGGGGCGTGAACACGGCCTCGACGAACATCCATCATCAGGTATTCCTCAACAAAGCCCTTAAGCGCGGCGCCAAATACGCCGTCGTCAATCCGGTGGCGATCGCCGGCGCCGAACGGGCCGACTGGTTCCTGCGCCCGCGCCCGGGAACCGACGCGGCCCTGGCCCTCGCGATGATGAATGTAATCGTCGGGGAAGGGCGCCATGACGTGGGCTTCATCGAAAACAACACCACCGGCTTCGACGACCTCAGGAATCGGCTGGAAGAATTTCCCCCTGAACGAGGGGAGGAAATAACCGGTATCCCGGCCGGGCAAATTCGCGAATTCGCGCGGGCCTACGCGGCAACGCACCCGGCTTTCATCTACGTAGGTCCCGGCTGCCAACGCCACACCAATGCCGGCATGACCCTTCGGACGCTGGCCTGCCTTCCGGCAGTCACCGGCGCTTGGCGCCACCCGCCGGGCGGCCTCTATTTTCCGACCAGCACCTGTTTTCCCGCCGACTTCGAAGCCCTGGAAGGTAAAGATCTGCGGCCCAATCCGGCCGCGGGATACAATATGATCCACCTGGCGCGCATGCTCGGCGGCGACGCCGTGAAAAGCCTGTTCGTCATGAACGGCAATCCGGCATCGGTGCTTTACGATCAGAACCGGTTGCGCCGAAATCTCCGGCGGGACGATCTTTTCACCGTCGTTCACGAGCGGTTTTTGACCGATACGTCGCGTTACGCGGATGTCGTTCTGCCGGCGACGACGCAGTTCGAACAGAACGACATCCTGTTTTCCTATTATCACCCAAGCCTGCTTCTCAACCACCAGGCCGTGCGGCCCTTCGGCCGATCACGCTCCAATCTGGAGACGCTTCGCGCGCTCGCCCGAGCCATGGGATTTTCCGACGCGGGTTTCGACGAGGGCGAGGATGCGATCATCCGGCGCGTCCTGGATTTGGACCAGCCCGCCGTTACCGGGGTCAATCGGGAAAAACTGCTGGGCGACGGATGGGCGCCTGCCGGCACCGATCCGGTTCACGCGGCGTTCGCCGAACACCGTTATCCGACGCCGTCCGGCCGCATCGAGTTGCGGTCGGACCAGGCACAGGAAATGGGGCTCGACCCCCTTCCCGACTACCAGGCGCTTCGCGAGGGCCCGGACGGATCGCCCGAACTCCACCGGCGCTTTCCGCTCCAGTTCCTGACGCCCTCGGCTCATTCCATTCACAATAGCAGTTACGGCGACGAGCCCGGTTTTCGCGCCGACGACCGGGCCCCGAACGTCCTTTTGAACCCTGCCGACGCGGCCCGGCGCGCCGTCGGCGACGGCGACCTGGTGCGTGTCCACAACCGCCGCGGCGAATGCCTGCTTCGCGCCCGGGTGACGGACGACATCCGCGAAGGCGTCGCCATGGCTTCGGGCCAATGGTGGGACCGGCGTTACGAGGGGGAGACGACGCCCAACTTCACGACTCCCGATTTCCCGGCGGATTTGGGTGGCGGGTCGGCCTTCAACTCCAACCTCGTCGAGGTGGAACTGGCCCGCAATGACGGAGCCGAGGCAAAACCATGACCATTCCCCACAGCGAGGCAGAACGCCTGATTCATCGCGGCATCGGCCATGTCGAGTTCTTCGATCTTGATCCGGAGCAGTTGGAAAACCTAGATCGCCTGATTTCGGATCTGTCCGGCGAAGGCCGCGAGCGGTTCAGTTTCCACGCACCGATTTCACGCACGGGAAAATACCCGCACAGCGGCGTGACCTGTTTCTATCTGAGCGGGGAAACGGACAAACGCGAGTATTCCTTCGCGCTGCTGGCGGAAACGGTTTCCGCCGCCGCCCAGTGGGGGGCGACGCATGTGGTCACGCATCTCACGTTCAGCCCGACCGATACCCGCGATGCGGACCGGGCGGCGGAATTGGCGGCGGACGCCTGCCGGCGAATGGCATCGATGAGCGGTGAGAAAGGCGTTCCCATCGACATCGAATTCGCCGCCTACACGGATGCGTTTCACCGGCCTGACGATTTCCTGGATGCCATCGATCCCTATCCGGAACTCGGGATTTGCGTCGACGTAGGGCACGCCGCCTTGGGGGCGGTGATCCGTTCGCGCGACGTCGCCGGCGACGTGGCGTTGCTCGCGCCCAGGGCGCGTTCGCTCCACCTGTGGAACACTCTGGGATTGGAGCATACGAAGAAGTTCCACCACACGCCCTTGCATCCGGAGCAAACCCCTGAAGACGGATGGCTCGACATCCCCCGGCTGGTCGAAACGGTGATGACAGCTTCTCCGGACGCGTATATTGTTTTCGAGTACCCGGTCGAAGACGTGAGCCCCGACATCCAGGCCGGCTACGACTGGATCGCATCCCTCGTTAGGAACATTCAGAAACGCCGCAAGGCGGAAGCGGTGAACGGATAAGAAAAACACGCACCCAAGCAACAATCGTGGAACGACAGGGAGTGTGAAATGCCGAAAATCAGAGTCCTTCTCATCAATTGCAACACCATGCTCGATACGCTGGTCACCGCCGGTATCGGCATCCTTTCCGCCTGCACTAAGGAGGCGGGCCACGACCTGCAATTGTTCGACACGACCTTTTACCGCACCGCCGACGTCAGCGGTGACCAGGCCCGGGCGGCGGCGCTGCAGGTCAAGGAGACCAATTTCGCCGACCTGGGAATCGAACCAAACGAAGAAGACGTGATCGAGGACTTCGTCAAGACGGTGAAGGCCTACCAGCCCCACCTGATCGGCCTGTCGTCAATAGAAGTGACGCATCGCCTCGGCATCCGGCTATTGGACGCGGTCAGGGACTCCGGTATTCCGACCGTGGTCGGCGGGCCCTACGCGACCTTCGCGCCGGAGATCGTCATCCGCTCGCCGAGCGTCGACATGGTCTGTGTCGGTGAAGGCGAATTGGCCCTGGTCGAGCTGTGCGATCGCCTGGCGAAGGGTGAGGACATCGCCGCCATCGGAAATCTCTGGGTAAAACAAGACGGGCGCATCCTTCGCAATCCGGTTCGCAAACCGATCGACCTCGCATCCCTGCCGCGCCAGGACTGGAGCGTTTACGACGAGCGCCGCTTCTGGAAACCCATGGGCGGCAATATTTCGGTGACCGGCACCTTCGAGATGAACCGAGGCTGTCCCTATACCTGCACTTTTTGCATCAATTCGGGGTTCGATAAATTATACGGCGGCCTCGGCGGCTATTACCGCGAGCAGGACGTCGAGCGCATGGTCGACGAGATGGCCGAGAAGAAAGAGCATTACAACCTGGTCTACGTCTATCTGGTGGCGGAAAGTTTCCTGACCACGTCGCGCAAGCGCATCCGGACCTTCAGCCGGCTCTACCGGGAAAAGGTGGGGTTGCCGTTCTGGGTCGAGGCACGCCCCGAATCGATCAACGAGGAAAAAGTGAACCTGTTGAACGAGACCGGCTGCGAGGGCATCAGCGTCGGCGTCGAAAGCGGCAATTTCAAGTTGCGCAAGGACGTGCTGGGGCGCAACGTGGCCGACCGCACCATCCAAAAGGCCTTCGAGCTTCTACGTAAAACCGGAATCCGCGTCAGCGCCAACAACATCATCGGCTTTCCGACCGAGACCCGGGAGATGATCTTCGACACTATCCGCCTCGACCGCGAACTGGACCCGCACGGCGTCATGGTCAGTTTCTTCAGTCCCTACAAGGGCGCGACGCTTCGCGACATGTGCCAGGAACTGGGCTACATCGAAGACGAGGATATCGCCCTGGACTACCGCCTGGGGCCGACAATGGACATGCCGCAGATGAGCGCCGAACAGTTGGTCGGCCTACACCGCACTTTCCCGCTCTACGTAAAGTTCCCGGAATCGGAATGGAAACACATCGAAACGGCCGAAAGCGACACACCGGAAGGCAATGCCGCCTTCAAGGAATACTCGGAACGCTACATCCGGGAGTTCATGGGCTGACGGTGTTTTTTCTCGGATCGGGCGACGGGGAATGACACGCGTAGCCTTTCTGGGGTTGGGCACCATGGGCCGTGAAATGGCGGCGCGCCTGATTGCCGCCGGCCACGACCTGTGCGTCTATAACCGGACGGCCGAAAAAGCGGCGGCCCTCGCCGAAAGGGGGGCGCGGGTCGTGAAAAGCCCGGCCGATGCGGCCGAAGGCGCCGAATTCGTCATCCCCATCGTCGCCGACGACGATGCATCGCGTGCCGTCTGGCTGGGCGGCGAGGGCGTTCTTGCCGGCGCGCCCGCCGCCGGCGCCGTCATGATCGAAAGCTCGACCCTATCCCACGCCTGGGTGAAGGAACTTTCGAATCGGGTCGACGCCGCAGGATTTGACTTCCTCGATTGCCCGGTGACCGGCGGCCCCGACGGCGCTCGGGCCGGAACACTGACCATGCTGATGGGTGGCGCCGAACCGGTCATCGATCGGGCGTGGCCGATGTTGCGTGCGTACGCCGCGGGCAAAATCCGCTTCGGCGATATCGGCGCCGGGACGGCCTACAAGGTGATGGTCAATCTGATGGGCGCCGTCCAAGGGGCGGCGTTGGCCGAGGGGCTGGCCTTGGCCGAACGCTCGGGATTGGATTTGCAGACGGTGCGGGACGCCCTCGTCTCGGGCGCCGTCGCCAGCCCTCACGTGAAATACCTGACCGACCGCATGGTCGCCGGCGATCACGAGGACGTCTATTTCTCTCTCAACCTGCGCTGGAAGGACACGGAATACGGGCTCCGGCTTGCCGGCGATCTGGGCGAAGAAATGGCGGCCTCGCGGGCGGCGCAGGGGCTCTACGAAGCCGCGCTCTCCGAAACATCCGGCGAGGGCAATGAAAGCGTCATCATCGAGATCTTGCGAAACCGCCGGGGCAAAAATTGATATCCGGGAAATCTCGGATGGGGGATGTTGCGATGACCGCCCCCACCCGCCGGCATCGCAATGCGCCAACAGGAAGCCGTCCACACATGCTCTAACGGTCAGCCCGGCGTGATCAGCGTGCCGGCGCCGCCGGCGGTGAAAAGCTCGATCAGGATTGCGTGCCGCACCCGGCCGTCGATAATGACGGCGCCCTCTACGTCGGCCTCGACGGCGCCGAGGCAGGTTTCGATTTTCGGGATCATGCCGCCCGAAATGATGCCGTCCCCGATCATCGCCTTGGCTTGATCGGCGGTCATTTCGGCAATCAGGTCGCCGTTTTTATCCAGCACCCCGGTGATATCGGTCAACATCATCAAACGCTTCGCCCCGACGGCCTTGGCGATGGCGCCGGCGACGGTGTCGGCGTTGATGTTCATCGTTTCGCCGCCGGGGCCGACGCCGATGGGGGCGATGACGGGGGTGATGTCGGATTCGTCGAAAAGCGCCAGGATATGGGGGTTGACCTCTTTCGGTTCGCCCACCAGCCCCAGGTCGAGGACCTTTTCGATGTTGGAATCCAGGTCGCGCTTGGTCCTTTTCACCTTTTCGCAGGTTATCAGATGGCCGTCCTTGCCCGATAGCCCTATGGCGAACCCGCCGGCGGCGTTGATGGACGAGACGATCTGTTTGTTGATCGAGCCCGACAACACCATTTCGACGACATCTATGGTTTCCTCGTCGGTGACCCTAAGCCCGTCGATGAATTCGCTTTTGATCTTCAGCCGTTCCAGCATGCCGGCGATCTGCGGCCCGCCGCCGTGGACGACGATCGGGTTGATGCCGATCTGGCGCAACAGCACGATGTCGCGGGCGAACATGTCCGCCAACTCGGGATCGCCCATGGCGTGACCGCCGTACTTGATGACGAACGTCTCGCCGGCGTGACGGCGCATGTACGGCATCGCCTCGGACAGAACCGTCGCCTGGCCCAGCCAATCGTCAGCGGATTGGGGCGCGGATAGGGGCGGTTTTTTCGGTTTCTTGCTCATGGCGGGGGAACCTAGCCTTTTTCAGCCAGCGCCGCCAGCGCCGCCCGTAGGGCCGGGATGCCGGCACCCTTGCGGGCGGACGTGGCGATGACATCGGGATGGGCCGCCGTGTGGGCGGCCAGCTCGTCCCCGACGCCCTCGATGCGGTCCTTGAGCGGCCCTTCCTTGAGCTTGTCGCATTTCGTCAACACCGCCTGATAGACCACCGCCGCCTGGTCCAGGAGCGCCATCACCAGGCGGTCCGACTCCTTGAGCCCGTGCCGGGCGTCGATCAACAGGCAGACCCGCCGGAGCCCGGCCCGGCCGCGCAGGTAGTCTTCGATCAGGCCGGTCCATTGTTCGATTTCGGCCTTCGGCGCCTTGGCGTAACCGTATCCGGGCAGGTCGGCCAGCATCAGCCGGTTTCCGAGGTCGAAAAAATTGATCTGGCGCGTGCGCCCGGGGGCGTTCGACGTGCGCGCCAGCGCCGCGCGGTTGGTCAGCGCGTTGATGAGGCTCGACTTGCCGACGTTGGACCGTCCGGCGAAGGCGATTTCCGGCAACGGCGTTTCCGGCACCTGGTCCATGGACGCGGCGCCGGTGACGAAGTCACAGGCCTGCGCGAACAGCCGGCGCCCGATCTCATGGGCCTGGGCGTCGTCGGCTGAGGCGTTATCGGATACGGGATGAGGCACAGGAGCCTCCCCTCTATTTAAGGGCTTGCTTCCCGGTAATGCCCATGCGCCGCATGATGACCCACTGCTGGCCCATGCTGAGGATGTTGTTCCAGGCCCAATAGATCACCAACCCGGCCGGGAAGCGGGCTAAAAGGAAGGTGAACAAGATCGGCAGGAACAGGAAGATCTTGGCCTGCATGGGGTCCGTGGGCTGCGGGTTGAGCTTCTGCTGCACGTACATGGAGATGCCCATGATCAGCGGCCACACCCCGACTATCAGGAATTCCGGCGGCGTCCAGGGAATCATGCCGAACAGGTTGAAAACGGAAGTCGGGTCGGCCACCGACAGATCCTTGATCCAGCCGAAAAACGGCGCCTGGCGCATTTCGATGTTGACGAACAGCACCTTGTAGAGGGCGAAAAACACCGGAATCTGGATTAGGATCGGCAGGCACCCGGACGCCGGGTTGGCCTTTTCGCGCTTGTACAGCGCCATCATTTCCTCGTTCAGCTTGGTCTTGTCGTCGCCGTAGCGTTCGCGAAGCTTGGTCATTTCCGGTTGCAGCTTCTTCATCTTGCTCATCGATGCGTAGGACTTGTTGGCGAGCGGAAAGAACACGATCTTGATGGCGACGGTCAAAAGCAGGATCGATACGCCGAAGTTCAGGACCACCTCGTTGATGTAGAGAAGGGCGTAAAAAATCGGCTTGGTCAGGAAATAGAACCAGCCGAAGTCGATCGCCAGGTCGAAACGGTCTATCCCTAAGTCTTCGTTGTAGGCGTCGATGACGGTGACTTCCTTGGCGCCGGCGAACAGGAGATTCCGGCTTTCGCCGGCTCCGCCCGGGGCCACCGTCACCGGGTCGCTCAGGTAATCGACCTGGTACAGGTCGTCGCCGCTTTCCTTGCGGTAAGTGAAGCGCGAATTACCCTTGACCTTCTGGTCCGGGACCAGGGCGGCGAGCCAGTATTTGTCGGTGATCCCGATCCAGCCGCCTTGGGCGGTTTTCTTGATCTGGACCTGCTCCTGGATTTCGTCGTAGTCGATTTCCTCGAGCGTGCCGTCGGAAACCCCCATCAGCCCTTCGTGAAGAATGTAGAACCCGGTGACCTCGGGCGTGCCGCGGCGCGACAGCAGGCCGTAGGGATAAAGGGTCGCCGGCTTGCTACCTGAGTTCACCACCTTCTGGGTGACGGTGAACATATAGTTTTCATCCACGGCGTAGGTGCGGGAGAATTTCAGGCCCTGGCCGTTGTCCCAGGTCAACGTCACCGGGGTTTCGGAGCCCAGCGCGCCGCGGTTGGCGCGCCAGGGGGTTTCGGGGCCCGGCACCGGCTGTCCGTCGCCGGCGACCCAGCCGAATTCGGCGTAATAGGCTTTTTCGGCGCCCTTGGGGATCAACAACACGATTTCGGGGCTCGCCGGGTCGAGGGTCTCGCGGTAGCGGACCAGCGACAGGTCGTCGATGCCGCCGCCGGTCAGGTTGATGGAGCCGTGCAGGCTCGGGGTGCTGATCCTGACCCTTGAGCCTTTTTCAAGGATCGCCTTGCGGGCCGATCTCCATTCTCCCGCCGACGGCACCCCCGGGGCGCCGGGAACGGCGGCGCCGGGCGCCCCCGGTACGCTGGGAATGGCGGCGCCGGGCTTCGACGGCACGGCGGGAATGCCCGGCGTCTGGCTGGGCGTCGGCGTCGATGTCGGCGCCGATGTCGTCCCGGGCGCCGTTTTCTCCGTGCCGGGTTGTTCTCCCGGCGGCGGGGCCGGGCGGTCCTTGGCGAAAAACATGTCGAACCCGACCAGAATGATGATCGACAGCACCACCGCCAGGATGATGTTTTTATTGTCGATCATCCCGTCCGTCCTTTAAGGCCGGGCGGCGTTGCCGAAGACGCGCCCGCGCCCTGGTGATCACACCTTGGGGGAACCGCATCGAGGCCCGACGGACCCCACGGGTGGCAGCGCAATATCCTTTTCACCGTCAGCCAGCCGCCCCGGGCTGCGCCGTGGCGGGCGACGGCTTGCATGGCGTATTCGGAACAGGTCGGATGAAACCGGCAGCCGCCGGCGGGCAGCACGGGGATGATCAGGAGCTGATAGGCCCTGATCGCGGTACGCATGACGGTGCCGAGAAATCCCATTGCCGTCCCTGCTTTTTCCATCCTTTGCCGTCCCGGTTATTGAGCGACGGCGGCCCCGTTAATCGTCATAGGCATCGAGTTTCCTCAATGCCGTTTCCAAATCCCCGACCAGGGCCGGGAACGGCCTCTTCAACGTCGCCCTGCGGCCGATGACGACGAAGTCGTGACCGGCACGGGCATGAACAGGCATCACCCGTTCCGCCGCCGCCCGAAGCCGGCGGCGGGCCCGGTTGCGGCTGACCGCGGAGCCGACCTTGCGGCTGACGGTAAATCCGACCCGAAACCCGGACCCCG
>NZAZ01000087.1 GCA_002686255.1 Rhodospirillaceae bacterium | reverse complement strand
TCCGGGGGACACCCCCGTGCCCCCAGGGTGCCGCATCGCGCTTCGCGTGACGCCTGACGGTCCGCCTCGCCGACCGGACATCAGAGCGGGTCAATCTGGGTGGAAAGTGCTCTAGCCGTCCTCTTAAAGTCCGCCGACTTCCTCGACGATCCGCCCGACCGCGCCGCCGTCGGTCAGGTCATCGAACAACAGTTTCCTATATTCGGCCCGCTTTCCGGCCCGCTTGCCCGGGTCGGCCAACGCCCGGCCGACGGCCGCCGCCAGGTCGGCGACGTTGGTGACTTCCTCGCCGACGTCGCGCCACCGCCATTCGATGGCGCCGGCGTCGAAATGCTCCTTGTCCCGGGCGTGCTGGGGATTGGCGATCAGCACGATCGGCCGGTCCAGGGCCAGGTATTGGAAGATCACGCCCGAGGCATCGGACACCAGGACGTCGGCGGCCATCAGAAGAGGCGCGATGTCGGCGGCCGGATCCTTGACCAGATGCACATGCTCATCGCGGGCCGCGAGCCGCTCCCAGGCCGCCATCCACCCCGGCCGGAACTCGCAGGTGCGGGGATGGGGCTTGATGACGAGGTCTAAGTCCTCGCGCGCGCCGCCGATCAGCGACGCCACCCTTTCGCCCAGCATCGCGGCCGAGGTAAAGGCCCGGTGGTGAGTGGGCGCGTAAAGAACCGTCTTGCGGCCGTCGGCGGCGGCGGCCGAAAGCGGCAACGGATGGCCCCCAAACACCGGGTCGTTGCCGGCGAAACCGGTAACCCAAATCCTGTCCTCGGGCAGCGCCCCGGTGGCAACGATGCCGTCGCGCGCCATGTTCGAGGAAACACAGTTGTAATCGGCGTGCCGGGACGTCCGCTTGGCGAAGTTGCGCCCGGCCAGGCCGTGGCGGATGTTGACCGTCGTCGTTTCCGGCGCCAGGGCCTTCAGACGTTCCAGGGGCGCGTCGCAGACGATCGTCACCTGGGGACCGAAATCGGCCAGGTCCCGGACGTCGGTGGAGAGATGCGGCCAATGGTTTTCGGCGAAGGCGTCGAACAACGGCTTCAACAGCGGATAATGGTGCTTGGCGTGGACATAAAGGCCGACCCTTTTGCCGTTCGGGTTGCCGGCGATGTTCCGGCGCCCGGATTTTTCCGCCTCCAGGCTGAGGACCGCGGCCCGGGCGGGGACGTTTCGCGGGTCCAGGGCAAGCGCCTTTTCAAACGGTTCCCGGGACGCGCCGCGATCATCGAGGCGGGCCTTGGCCAGGCCCAGTTGGACCCAGGCATCGGCCCGCCCGGCATCGGTTTCGAGACAGGCTTCGAGGTGCCCGGCCGCGTCTTCCGGAGACCCGGCATAACGGCGGCAGACGCCGAGCAGGTATTGGGTCTCGGCGTCCCCCCGGGCGTCCCCTGGCGCCGTCTTGGCGGCCTTGGCCAGGGCCGAAACGGCGGCGGCGTAATCGCCTTTCAGGAACAGCAGTTGGCCCTGGTTCCTTCGCGCCGGCCGGTAATCGGGGCTCTTTTTCAGCGCCGTCCCGAAACATTTCCCGGCCTCGTCCAGCTTGCCGGCAAAAGCCAGCAGTTCGCCCAGTTGGTTGTTGGCCAGCGGATCGTCGGGGTCGTTCTCCAGGGCGCGTCTGAAATATTTTACCGCCTGGCCGATAGCGCCGCGGCGGCGCTGGGCTATCCCTAAGTTGACCAGGGCCGAGCCGCTCTCGGTGGCGAGGCCGGCGGCCGCTCCGCGCTTGCCCTTTTTCTTCTTACCTTTGCCCTTGGCTGAGGCGGGGCCGGGGACGGCGCCCGGTCCCGGTCCTTCCTTCAGCCCGACGATCCCCATCTTCGCCAGCCAGGCGACGGTGCGGGCCAGCATGTAGAGTCTTTCCTCGGCCACCACCTCGGCCAGGGAATAGATGCTCAAGGGGCCTTGGTGTTCGATTTTCTTGAGCATCGCTTCCTGGTCCTTGATGTCCAAAAGGGCATCGGAAGCGAAAACGTTCATGAACCGCTTGCGCACCGCCTCAAGGCGTTCGGCCCAGCCCCCGGCTTTGCTTTTACCCTTTACGGGCGCCAGCGACACCACCGTGTCGCCGTCCAGGGTATGGCTCGGAAAGGCCTCGAAAACGGAGAACGGGTCGTCGCGCAACGGCAGGGGCGGGCGGTTTTTCCTTACCGGCACCAGTTCCTTTTCGCGGTTGCGGATGTTTTCCAGGTCCCGCCACAATTGCTGATAGGCCGCCACCACCACCCGCCAATCGAAGGTTTCCCTGGCCCGCCGGCGGCCGGCCTCGCCCATCCGGCGGCGCAGGTCCGCATCGGACGCCAGGGTGGCGAAGGCATCCGCGGCGGCGGCCACATCGACGGCAACGCACTGGCTGACGAGCCCCAGATATTTGTCATATTCCCTGTCGCTGGCCTGGGGGACCATTTTTGTTTCCGGCGCCAGCGCCAGATCGCCGCCCGACTGCGCCAGCGGCATCCAGGTCGGAACGGTGAAGCCGTCGATGCCGGGGCGCACCGTGTCGCGGTAGCCGTCCCAATCGGAAACCACCGCCGGCAGCCCCGCCGCCATCGCCTCGATGGGGGTCAGGCCGAAGGCTTCCTGGATGTTGTCGGAAAGCGAGGTGAAGATATCGGCGGCGAACCAGACCCGGAAGCGGACGTCGGCCTCGCGGCCGTCGAGGAAAATGCCGTTCACGGACGGGCAAAAGGCGGGCAAGCCTTCGCGGAATTCCTTTTTGATGGTGTCGTTGGCGAACCAGCCGGCCTGTATCAGGTGGAGGCGTTTTTTGCACCGCTTGGCCGCCTCTTCCAGGCTCAGGTAGAGCGGCACCGGGTGCGCCTTGGCGTGGAAGCTGAGCCGGCCCAGGAACAGCACCGCGACGTCGTCATCGCCGATGCCGAGGCCGCGGCGGATGGTCTGGCGGTCGGACTGGGCCTTTTCGCCGTCCGCATAGGCGTCGCAATCAACGCCGAGCGGAATCACCGGCAATTGCATCGCCGGCTTGATCTTGCCGCCGGTGCGCTGATTCAGGTAATCGCCCCAGTTGTCGAAGATTCGGGTGATGGCCGCCTTGACCGGCCGCGAGGTGCAGATCAACGCGTCCCACGGCTGCAAGGGCGCGGTCATCAAGTCGCCGAAACCGTCCATGACCTTTTCCGAGGCAATGGTGTGGTTGAGGCCGCACAGGCTGTAGCCGCGGTTGCCGGTGCCGCGGCGCCGCCACGCGAACGGCGCCAGCAACGGATCGGAAAGCATCAGCGTCGACGGGCCGGCGCCGGCCATGTCCGCCAGGCCGGCCCAATGGCAGGGACGGTTTCGATCGTCCACGGCGCCGATGCGGCGTTGGAAATCGTCGAAATGGCTTGGCTCGAACCCCAGGCCGTGGAAACCGTCGACGCCGGAATGGCGGACGAACGCCTTGAGGAACCCTTCGCCGGCGGCGTGGCGGCCCATCAACCGCGGGCGGCTGGTGCCGATCGCGTCCGGATGATGAAACAGGACGGCGTTTTGGGGTTTTCTGCGTTTTTTTGCCATCGCATCGCCCGCCTTGCACTGGTCCTTGTGCCGGCCTTTATGCCCGCCCCGGTTTGGTTAAAACAGGTGCTGCCCGCCGGTGACCCAAAGTTCGCTGCCGGTGATGTAACCGGAATCCTCGGAACACAGAAAATATATCGTACCGGCCACGTCTTCGGGCGTACCCATGCGGTTGAGCGGGATGCGCGGGATCAGCACCTCGTATTCGGGGCCGACCATCTCGGTTTCGATCTCGCCGGGGGCGACCGCGTTGACGCGCACGTTGAGGGAGGCGAACTCGTTGGCCATTTCCCGGGTCAGGCCGGAAAGCGCGGTCTTCGAGATGGAATAGGCCGAGCCGGCGAAAGGATGGATCAAATGGCCGGCGATGGAGGTCACGTTGACGATCGCGCCTTCGCCCCGATGCAAGGCCGAGGCGAAACCGCGGCTGAGCTTCAGCGGCACGAACAGGTTAAGATCGAACACGTCGCGCCAGGCTTCCAGATCGCCGTTGAGGCAGCCAAGGCGCTCCTTATAAGGCGTCTTCGGCGACATGCCGGCGTTGTTGACGAGCCCGTGCAACGGCGCCTCGCCGAGTTCCTTGTTGGCGGTTTCGATGAATTGGGCGAGGCTGTCGGCGTCGCCCAGGTCGGTCGGGATGTGGCGGGTCCAGTTGGGGTCGCGCTTGCATTCCTCGGGCGTGTCGTCGCGCGAACAGGTAATGATCCGCCAGCCGCGGTCCAGGAACAGCCGCGCCGTGGTGTGGCCGATGCCCCTGCTGGCGCCGGTGATGATTACGGTTTTTCTGTCGTCGGCCATGGTCCCGACGTTAGGCCATTGGGCGTCATCTTTCCAGGCCACTAACCGCGATGGTGTAAACTGCGTCCATGTGTTCGCGTTTTGAAATCGACGCCACGCCCGGCGACATCGCCGAACGTTTCGGCCTTGCGGACCCGCCGCCGCTGCTGGGCGCGTCCGAGATGAGGCCCACCGACTTAGGCTTGATCATCGATGGCGGGGAAAAACCGTGTCTGTCGGGCTGGGGTCTGGCCGTCGAATGGGACGCCAAGCCGCTGATCAACGCCCGCGCCGAAACCCTGAGCCGGAAAAAGACCTTCCGGCCGCTGCTGGGAAACCGCTGTCTGGTTCCGGCAACGGCCTATTTCGAGTGGCGCAAGGACGGCCACGCCCGCCGCAAGAACCGCATCGGCACGAAAAGCAGGGGCGTTTTCGCCTTCGCCGGGCTGACCGACGGCGACAGGTTCACCATCATCACCTGCCCGCCCGCCGCCGATATCGCCCACATCCACGACCGCATGCCGGTGATCCTGGAGCGCCGGGCCGAGCACCTGTGGATCGACCGGGGCACCCCTTTCAACGAAGTCTCTGGTTTGCTGGTCCCTTATGGGGCCGAACCGCTACGGGCGGAAGAGGAGACGCCGCCGGCGGCCGGCCAGCCGGATTTGTTCTCCTGAGGATTTGTTCGTCGTCGTCCCCGTTTCCGTTCAGTGGGCCATGAACAGGGGAATGGCGGCTTCTTCCAAGACGTGGCGGGTGACGCCGCCGAGGATCAATTGACGCATGCGGCTGTGGGTATAGGCCCCCATCACCAGCAAATCGACGCCGGCGTCGGCGCATTCCTTGAGCAACGGCGCGCCGATGGGCTGCCGGCCTTCGGAATCGAACGTCCGGGTGGCCGGAGAAATCCCATGCCATTCCAGGTATTCCGCCAGTTCCGGCGCCCGGGCGGCGGACGTGCGTTCGCTGCCGACGGTCATCACCGTCACCTTATCGGCGGCCTCGATCAGCGTCATCGCCGAAGCCACGGCGCGCGCCGATTGCGGGCTGCCGTTCCAGGATATGGCGATGTGCTTGCCGAAATAACCGGCGCCGCCGGAAGGCACCACCAGCACCGGGCGTCCGGTGTCGAAAAGCGCCGCGTTCAGGGTCAGGGTCGTGGATACGTCCGATGTCGCCGTCGGCCGGCCGACGACGATCAGATCGGCAAGCCTGCCCTGGCGGGCCGTGACTTCGTCCTCGCGGCCGACTTCCTCGCTCCACGACGCCGAGGCCCCGGACGCCCCGGGCTTGTCGCTGACCGTGAGAGACAACTCCTTGACCAGGGCGTCGAACATTTGCCGCCCCCTGACCGCCCTCTCGCCGCCATCCTTCTCGGCCGCCTGGATCATGTCCTCGATCATCGACACCGACATGCCTTCGCCGAGAAGCGGAATGGTGTCCTTGGGGTCGGACCGCACATTGAGGACCCGGACGTGGGCGCCGTGGTCCTTGCCGAACCTGAGGCCCAATTCCATCACCGATTTGGCCGCTTCCGACCCGTCAATGGGAACGAGTATGTTTCGGATGGTCATTTCCCGTCCTCTAACCTGGCCCTCCTATCATGGCCGCGGACGAGGCAAACATAAAGGGTCTATTGCCGGTTTACGCTACTAGGGTCTTTCCGGCCCAAATTGAACCATTCTGACGGAGCGATTTTGTGCCAGGATCAAGCAAGGAAGCGCGGCGCGTATCCGAATACGGGCAAGATTTTTTGCCCCGGAACTGGTGCAAAAACGCCCGTCCCTCCGGGTTTCCGATTGGCGGGCGCCCAGCGCCGAACCGGCCTTGGCCGATGCACCCAGATCGCCC
>NZAZ01000086.1 GCA_002686255.1 Rhodospirillaceae bacterium | reverse complement strand
CTGGGATTGATCGGTTGGAAGGTCACCGTCATCTCATCCAATTTTCTCGCCCTCATGCTGATCATCACCATCTCGATGAACATTCATTTGATCGTGCGTTACCGGCAGCTCAACCGGGATCATCCCGGTGACGATCAGTTGGCGCTGGTCAGAACCACCACCCATAAGATGATGAAACCCTGTCTGTACACCGCGCTGACAACCATCATGGGTTTTAGCTCCCTGGTGGTGAGCGAAATCAAGCCGGTCATCGACTTCGGGTGGATGATGAGCGCCGGTTTGTCGGTGACATTTCTCACCTCGTTTCTACTGTTCCCGACGTTGCTGTTGGTGATGGGGAAAACCGGATCCAAACCCGCCATTGAAAGTGACCGGTTTCTCTTGCCCGCATATCTGGCCCGCCTGACCGAGACTCAAGGCAACAAGATCCTGGTGTTGGCGGTATTGTTGACCGTCGTGAGCGCGGGGGGAATCTCCATGCTGCGTGTCGAGAACAGTTTCATCAACTACTTCAGCGACGACACCGAAATTTATCAAGGTCTCAAGCTCATCGATGAGAAGCTCGGCGGCACGACGCCTTTGGAAATACTGGTGAAATTCGAGGATGAAAATGAAGAATTGACGCCCGAGGACCTTAAAGAGATGACCCCGGAAGAGATACAGGAGGAACGCGAGTACATGGAAGCGCTTCGCACCAAACCGGAGTTATGGTTTACCCCGACCAAGGTCCAGCTCATAAAAAAAGTACACGACTACCTCGATGGACTGCCCGAAATCGGCAAGGTGCTGTCGCTCGCTTCGGCGGTGCGGGTTGCCGAAGACTATGCCGAAAAGGAGCTGGACGGAATGGAACTGGCGCTCCTGTATACGAAAACGCCTCCCGAGGTAAAAAAGAATCTCATCTCCCCTTATGTCTCCATCGAAGACAACGAGGCGCGGCTCCTTGCGCGTATATTGGATTCGAAACCGGATTTACGCCGCAAGGAGTTGCTGGAGACAGTGCGCCGCGACCTGGTGAAGAAGCCCGGATTTGGGGAGCAGGACATGACCGTGAGCGGGCTTTTAGTGCTCTACAACAATA
This sequence comes from Rhodospirillaceae bacterium, assembly GCA_002686255.1. GTDB lineage: Bacteria > Pseudomonadota > Alphaproteobacteria > Rhodospirillales > Casp-alpha2 > Casp-alpha2. The sequence goes on along the minus strand of NZAZ01000086.1, from coordinate 14,675 downwards.
TGCTGCAGAGCTTGTTCAAATCGCAGATCAAAACCATAGGTGTGGTGATGGTGGGTATCGCGATCATGTTCCTGGTGTTGTTCCGGTCAATCACCTTGTCGATTATCGGCATTCTGCCAAACCTGCTGGGCGCCGTGGTGGTTTTGGGGGTAATGGGATGGGCGGGAATCCCCATGGACATGATGACCATCACCATCGCCGCCATCACCATCGGTATCGCGGTAGACAATGGTATTCACTATATCTACCGCTTCAGAGAAGAGTACGCACTTACTCACAGTTATGTGGAGACCCTGCACGTTTGCCATTCCAATATCGGCAAAGCGGTGTTCTACACGACCATGACCATCATCTTCGGCTTCTCCATCTTGATGTTTTCCAACTTCATCCCGACTATTTATTTTGGTGTGTTAACCGGGGCGGCAATGTTCATCGCCCTTTTGGGGGCACTCACGGTGCTGCCAAAGCTGATTCTACTGTGGAAACCATTCGGCTGATGCCGGGGACCAAAACAGACTTACCAGAGGTTGGGTAACACGCACGTGTACCAGTTCATTTACGCCTTGGCCGAAGGCCCGATCAAGATGGCGGTCGGGGCTTAAAAGGAGCCGGTTGCTTGGCCCGCAAAGCCGTAACCTACGTCTGTCAGGAATGCGGTAACGCCGTGTCCAAGTGGTCGGGGCGGTGCGAGGGCTGCGGCGAGTGGAACACGCTGGTCGAGGAGGCGGCGCCCGAGAGCCCGCCCAAGGGGCTGGGCCGCAAGAAGGGCCGCAAGATCGAATTTCAGGGGCTGAAGGGCGAAACGCCCCCGGCGCCGCGTCAGGTCACCGGGATCAAGGAATTCGACCGCGTCACCGGCGGCGGCATGATCGCCGGATCGACACTCCTGGTCGGCGGCGACCCCGGCATCGGCAAATCGACGCTGTTGCTGCAAGTCGCCGCCACCCTGTCGAAGACCCTGAGCCCGGTCTATATTTCCGGCGAGGAGGCGGTCGACCAGTTGCGGCTGCGCGCCGACAGGCTCGGCGTCACCGAGGCCGACGTCGGGCTGGCCGCCGCCACCTCGGTGCGCGATATCGCGGCGTCGCTGGGCAATGCCGGTGGGCCCGGCGGACCCGATCTGGTGGTCATAGATTCGATCCAGACCATGTTCGTCGATTCCCTGGAATCGGCGCCCGGCACCGTGGCCCAGGTCCGCACCTCGGCGCAGGAGCTGATCCGGCTGGCCAAACGGCAGGGCTTCGCGCTGATCCTCGTCGGCCACGTCACCAAGGACGGACAGATCGCCGGCCCCCGGGTGCTGGAGCACATGGTCGACACGGTGCTTTATTTCGAGGGCGACCGCAGCCACCAGTTCCGGATCCTGCGCGCGGTCAAGAATCGCTTCGGCCCGACGGACGAAATCGGCGTCTTCGAAATGACCGGCGCCGGCCTGGCCGAGGTCGCCAATCCGTCGGCGCTGTTCCTGGCCGGCCGGGAAGACGACGTATCGGGGGCCAGCGTGTTCGCCGGCATCGAGGGAACACGGCCGGTTCTTGTTGAAATTCAATCCCTTACCGCGGCCTCGGCCCTGGGCACCCCGAGGCGCGCCGTGGTCGGCTGGGACACCGGCCGCCTGGCCATGATCCTGGCCGTGCTGGAGGCCCGCTCGGGCCTTGCGCTGGCCGGATTGGACGTATACTTAAACGTCGTCGGCGGCCTGAAGATCGGCGAGCCGGCGGCCGACCTGGCGGTGGCGGCGGCCCTGATATCATCCGTCAGCGGCGTCCCGGTGCCGCCGGAAACGGTGGTCTTCGGTGAAATCGGGCTTTCCGGCGAGGTCAGGGCCGTATCCCGGGTCGATGCCCGGCTCAAGGAAGCCGCCAAGTTGGGCTTCAGCCGCGCCATCGTTCCGGCGCCAAAGCGGGTCCAGGGAAACAAGAAGAAAACCCCGGAAGGGACCATGGAGATCACCGAAATCTCCCGCCTTGAAGATTTGCTCGCGTTGTTCGCCAAACCGGACGGCCGACGCGCCGGATCGCCGGTGGCGGCCGCCAACGCCCGGGGACGCGGCCATGGATAGCCCCGCCGACATGCCGATCGTCAATGCCCTCGACATCGGGGTCGCCGTGTTGGTGCTGGTTTCCGCCGTTCTGGCCTACGCCCGCGGCCTGGCGCACGAGATGCTGTCGGTGGCCGGCTGGATCGGCGCCATTTTCGCCACCTTCTACGGATTCCCCTTCCTCCGCCCCTATGCCCGGCAACTGATCACGATCGATATCGTCGCCGATTTCGGCGCCGGGATCGTCATTTTCGTCCTTTCCCTGGTCATCCTGTCGCTGTTGACCCGCCGAATATCGAAAAAGGTGAAGAACAGTTCGCTTAACGCCGTCGACCGGTCGCTGGGTTTCTTGTTCGGCCTTCTGCGCGGCGCTTTGGTTGTTTGTATTGCCTATATTGGGCTGGAGATGTTTTATCCTCAGGACGACCGGCCGCAATGGATCAGCGAAGCCCGGTCCATGGAGCTGATCGAGCCCGGGGCGGCGCTGCTGGTGGCGTTGATCCCCGAGAGCTTCGCCAGCGCCGGGTTCGGCGCCGGGGAAGATGCGGGCAAGGTCGGAGGCGAAGAGAAGGATGAGAAGAAAGACGCCGACGATAAAGGGTCCGGCGCCAACCGGATGGTGCGGGAGTTGCTGGCGCCGAAACCGAAGGGCGCCGGGGACGAAAAGGACGGCGCCCCGGAAGGCGACGCCGCCGGGTACGGCGACAAGGCGCGTCAACAAATGGATCGGCTGAATGAAATCCTCAAGGACCGATAGGAAAGGCGCCCCGGCCCGGCCCCTTTCACGCCCCGGCGGCCCCGGCAACATCGGGGACCTGCGCCGGCCGGAAGAGGAATGCGGCCTGTTCGGCATCTACGGCCTATCGGATGCCGCCACCCACACGGCGCTCGGCCTGCACGCGCTCCAGCACCGGGGCCAGGAAGCGGCCGGCATCGTCGCCTATGACGGCGAACAGTTCCACGGCCACCGGGCGCTGGGCCTGGTCGGCGACAACTTCAACGCGCCCGAGGTCATGAACCGGCTCAGGGGCCACTTCGCCATCGGCCACGTGCGCTATTCGACGACCGGCGAAACGGTGCTCAGGAACGTGCAGCCGCTGTTCGCGGACTTCAAGTTCGGCGGCCTCGCCGTGGCCCATAACGGCAACCTCACCAACGCCTACGAGATCAGGCAAAGACTGGTCCGCCGGGGCTGCATCTTTCAATCCACTTCCGACACCGAGATCATCATCCACCTGATCGCGATCAGCGAATACGGGCGCGTCGTCGACCGCATGACCGACGCCTTGGGCCAGATCGAAGGCGCCTATTCCCTGGTCTCCATCACCCAGAAAAAGATGATCGGGCTGCGCGATCCCTACGGCGTGCGGCCGCTGGTCCTGGGACGGCTGGGCGAGGCCTGGATTCTGTCGTCGGAGACGTGCGCGCTCGACATCATCGGCGCCGAATTCGTCCGTGACGTGGAACCCGGCGAGATCGTCGTCATCGACGACAAGGGCCTGCACAGCATCAAGCCTTTCAGCAAGTCGCCGAACCGGTTCTGCATCTTCGAATACATCTACTTCGCCCGTCCCGACAGCGTCATGGAAGGCCGCAATGTCTATGACGTGCGCAAGAACATCGGCGCCGAGCTGGCCCGCGAAAGCCACGTCGACGCCGACCTCGTGGTGCCGGTCCCCGATTCCGGCGTTCCCGCCGCCATCGGCTACGCCAAGCAGGCCGGGGTGCCGTTCGAGCTCGGTATCATCCGCAACCATTATGTCGGGCGCACCTTCATCGAGCCCACCGACCATATCCGGCATCTGGGCGTGCGCCTGAAACACAACGCCAACGCTTCCGGGCTCAAGGACAAGCGCGTGGTGCTGGTCGACGATTCCATCGTCCGCGGCACCACCAGCCTGAAGATCGTAGAAATGGTCCGCAACGCCGGCGCCAAGGAGGTGCACATGCGGATTTCCAGCCCGCCGATCACCCATTCGTGCTTCTACGGCATCGACACCCCCAGCCAGGACGGGCTTATGGCGGCGAAATTCGACGTCGAGGCGATGGCCAGGCATATCGACGTCGACAGCCTGGCGTTCATTTCCATCGACGGCCTGTACCGGGCCTTGGGCGAAGCCGGGCGCGCCGCCGACGCGCCGCAATACTGCGACGCGTGTTTCAGCGGTGATTACCCGATCCCGCTGATCGACCACGACAAGGACCCGGCCCAGCACCAGTTGTCGTTGCTGGACGAACGGGAATAAGGATGCCGGCAAAGGGCAAAAAGCCCGGCAAAAAACGACTCGACGGGCGCATCACCCTTGTCACCGGGGCGTCCCGGGGCATCGGCGCCGCCGTCGCCAAGCGCTTCGCCGAGGAAGGGGCGCACGTGGTGCTGACGGCCCGGACCGCCGGCGCATTGGAAGAAATCGACGACGAAATCCGGAAAAACACCGGCCAGGCGGCAACCCTGGTGCCCTTGGACCTGACCGATTTCGACGCCATCGACAGCCTCGGCGCGGCGATTTACGAGCGCTTCCAAAGGCTCGACGTCCTGGTCGGCAACGCCGGGCTGCTCGGCACCCTCAGCCCCCTCGGCCATACGGACCCGGAAACCTGGGACCAGGTGTTGGCCGTCAACGTCACCGCCAACTGGCGCCTGATCCGGTCCATGGACCCGCTGCTCAGGGCGTCCGATTCCGGGCGCGCCATCTTCGTCACCTCCACCGTCGCCCGCGAGGCCCGGCCCTATTGGGGGATTTACGCCGTTTCCAAGGCGGCCCTGGAGATGACGGCGCTGATTTACGCCGCCGAGGTGGCGAAAACCCCCGTCCGCGTCAACCTGCTCAACCCCGGCCCGACGCGGACCTCGATACGGGCCCAGGCCTTCCCCGGCGAGGACCCGGAGACGATCAAAACGCCGCAAAGCATCACCGGGCATTTCGTCGACTTGGCCGAAAAATCGTGCTCGAAGAACGGCGAGCTGATCTTCGCCGGCCGAAGCCGCGAAAAGCCGGCGGCCGGAAAAACCGCCTAAAAAGCGCTTTTTTCATGATTTTGCGGCCATTTTGCCGTTTTTGGCCGGTTTGACGCCTTTTCCTTCCGAAATCTTGGCCTATACTGGTGGCGGTCGGGGCGGCCAATCCAAACGCCGCCTATTCAACGGTATTTTCGCCACCATCTGTCCGCGGGACGCCCGGTCCCCGGGGGCGGCGGCGTTCGGCGGCGTTCGGCGGCGTGACAAGGAGGAAAGGGCCATGGAACTGACGAAGAATATTTCGCTTTTCGGACGCACGCGGGCGTTGGAGAACGAGATCGACGAATTCCTCGACAAGCTTTCGCAGTCCTCGCTCCTTTACAAGATCGCGGTCAAGGTTTACCTCCGCGACGGCTGCACGACGGATTTCGAGCACAAGCTCCAGGACGTCAACAAGATGGAAAGCGACGCCGACCATCTCAGGCGCGCCATCGAAACCAAGCTCTACGCCCAGACCCTGATCCCGGAATCCCGGGGCGACGTTTTGGGCCTGATCGAGAACCTGGACCACTTGCTGAACCTGTTCGAGGGGTCGCTGTGGGCGTTTTTCATCGAAAAGCCGGAGATCCCCGGCGAATACCACGCCGATTACGAGACCCTGACCGATATGGCGGTGCGGTCGGTGGAGGCCCTGGTGCTGGCGTCGCGGGCGTTTTTCCGCAACATCGAGGCGGTCGGCGATCACAACCACAAGGTCATGTTCTACGAGAAGGAGGCCGACAAAGTATCGACGAAGCTGAAACAGGCGATTTTCAGCTCCGAACTCGACCTCAGCCGGAAAACCCATCTGCGCAACTTCGTCGAGCATATCGACAACATCCCCGATTGGGCCGAGGACGTGGCTGACCGGCTCGCCATCTATGCCATCAAGCGCACCGTTTGAACGGCCAGGATGATGCGGGCATAAGCGGCGGACAATGGAACTCTCGGTCCTGTTTTTCCTGACCAGCGGGCTGTTCCTGGGCTGGGCCTTGGGCGCCAACGACGCCGCCAACGTCTTCGGTACCGCCGTCGGCACGCGGATGATCCGGTTTTCGACGGCGGCCGTCATCTGTTTCGTCTTCGTCGTCCTGGGGGCCGTGATTTCCGGCGCCGGCACCACCGAGACCCTGGGCAAGCTGGGCGCCATCGACGCCCTTCCCGGCTCTTTCATGGCCGCGTTCGCCGCCGCCTTGGCCGTTTACCTGATGACCAAGGCGGGCCTGCCGGTGTCGACCACCCAGGCCATCGTCGGCGCCATCATTGGCTGGAACCTGTTCACCGACACCGTCACCGATTCGACGGCGCTGACCAAGATTCTGTCGACCTGGTTGATCTCTCCGATCCTGGCGGCCGGGTTCGCCGTGGTCCTGTTCAAGGTGACGACGATGGCACTTTCGCGGGCCAAGCTGCACCTGATCCGCCTCGACGCCTATACCCGCTTCGGGCTTCTGTTGGCCGGCGCCTTCGGCGCCTACAGCCTGGGCGCCAACAACATCGCCAACGTCATGGGGGTGTTCGTGCCGGCGTCGCCGTTCACGGATTTCGATTTCGCCGGGCTGCTCACCTTCTCGTCCACCGAGCAGATGTTCCTGCTCGGCGCCATCGCCATCGGGCTCGGCGTCATGACCTATTCCAAACGGGTGATGATGACGGTCGGCAGCGGCATCATGCCGCTGTCGCCGGTCGCCGCCTGGGTGGTGGTGGTGTCGCACTCGATGGTGCTGTTCCTGTTCGCCAGCCAGGGCCTGGAAAGCTTTTTACAGTCCAACGGCCTGCCGGCCATTCCCCTGGTCCCGGTCTCCAGCTCGCAGGCCGTGGTCGGCGCCGTGCTCGGCATCGCCATGCTCAAGGGCGGCCGCGGCATCCGCTGGCGGGTGATCGGCGGCATCGGCGCCGGCTGGGTGGTGACGCCCCTGATCGCCGGTATCGTCTGTTTCATCGGCCTGTTCTTCCTGCAGAACGTGTTCGACCAAAAGGTCAATGCCGGAGGTCCCGGCATGGAGCCAGTGGCGGTATTTTCGGCGCCGGCGGGGATGGCGGGGCGGCCGGACCCCGCCCCGGCCCGGAAAAAGCCCTTATAATCGTTGCAAACTGTCATCGAAAATTGCCCCCCGTACGGCCGGTTCGGTTGCCAACACGGCTTGCGATTCAGTACACTAATCGACGAAAAGATCGAAGAGCCGGTTTACGATCGAAGCCACGTCGAGCCGGCACCTAAAACCAGGGAGATAGGATTCATGCTCACGAAATTACTGAAACGGCTGACCGCGGTTGTCGCCGGCGGCTTGATGATTCTCGGCCTCGGGACGGGCGGCGCGTTGGCCAAGACCAACCTCTTGGTCTACACGTCGATCGAGGCCGACGAACTGGCGAAATTCAAGAATGCGTTCGAGGCGGACAATCCGAGCATCAATATCAAATGGGTCCGCGATTCCACCGGCATCATGGGAGCCAAGCTGCTGGCCGAAAAGGGCAACCCCAAGGCCGACATCGTCTGGGGCATGGCCGCGACCGTCCTTTTGCAATTGATCCCACATAATTACTTTCAGGCTTACGCGCCCAAGGGGGTCAAAAAACTGAACCCCTTGTACGTCGACCCCAAGAACAGCCCGCCGCTATGGGTCGGGCAACGGGCCTATGTCGCGGCGGTCTGCTATAACACCGTCGAAGGCAAGAAGAACAATCTGCCGATTCCGAAAACCTGGAAGGACCTGACCAAGCCCGTCTACAAGGGCCACGTGATCATGCCCAATCCCGGCTCTTCGGGCACCGCATATCTCGACGTCTCCAGTTGGATTCAGATATGGGGCGAGAAGGGCGCTTTTAAGTTCATGGACGCCCTGCACGAGAACATCGCGCGCTATACCCATTCCGGCTCCAAGCCCTGCAAGCTGGCGGCGGCCGGCGAGATCCCGATCGGCGTCTCGTTCGCCTACCGGGTCGTCAAGTCCAAGGCCGCCGGCGCCCCGCTGGTGCTTGTTACCCCGACGGAAGGCCTGGGCTGGGAGGTTGAAGCGATGGCCATCGTCAGGAACACCAAGAACCTGGCGGCGGCCAAGGCCCTGGCCGACTGGACGATTTCCCGCAAGTCCATGGGACTCCACGCGCCCGGTTATGCCGAGGTCGCCCTTCCGGGCGTACCCAATCCGGTCAAGGACTTCCCGAATGTCGGCGGCAAGATGATCAAGAACGACTTCGCCTGGGCCGGCCAAAACAAAGCGCGGATTGTGAAAGAGTGGACCAAGCGCTACGACGCCAAGTCCGACCCCAGAAAAAAGAAGTAAGGTTGGCCGCCGCGCTATAGACAAGCGGGGTCTTGTATTTTGGAATCCCCGGCCGGCCCTTTATGTAGTTGGAACGGCCGGGGATTTTTTCTTGCCTGACGCCGAGGAAAGAACCTTATGGCGATGGAGACAACATCGACGGCCGGAAACGAGAAGCGTAAGCCCTATCTAAGCATCCAGAACCTCACCAAGAAGTTCGGCGACTTCACGGCGCTCGACGACATCTCCCTTGAGGTTTTCGAAAGCGAGTTCGTCTGTTTTCTCGGCCCGTCGGGCTGCGGCAAGACGACGCTTTTGCGCGCCGTCGCCGGGCTCGACATCCAGACCGCCGGGCGGGTCGAACAGGCGGGCCAGGACATTTCCGGCCTGCCGCCGTCGGAGCGGAACTTCGGCATCGTCTTTCAATCCTATGCCTTATTCCCCAACCTGACGGTGCTCAAGAACGTCGCCTACGGCCTGCAAAACAAGAAAATGCCGAAAGCCGACATTGCCGCGCGCGTCGACGAATTGCTGCAACTGGTCGGCATGCCGGAACAGGGCGCCAAGTACCCGGCCCAGCTCTCCGGCGGCCAACAGCAACGCGTGGCGCTGGCCAGGGCGCTCGCCACGTCGCCGGGGCTGCTGTTGCTGGACGAGCCCTTGAGCGCGCTCGACGCCAAGGTGCGGGTGCGTCTGCGGCATGAGATCAAACAACTTCAGAACAAACTGGGCGTTACCACCATCATGGTCACGCACGACCAGGAAGAGGCCCTGACCATGGCCGACCGCATCGTGGTCATGGACCAGGGCGTGATCGAGCAGGTGGGCACGCCGCTGGATATCTACCGCCATCCGGCAAGTCCCTTCGTCGCCAATTTCGTCGGCACCATGAACTTCCTGCCGGCGGTGGCAGCCGCGAACGGCGATGTGTGGATGGAAGGCATCGAACTGAGCGCCGCCGAAGGCATGGACGGCTTCGCCGAGGGCGAACCGGTGACCGTCTGCGTGCGCCCCGAGGACGTCGTCACCAGGGACATCGAGGCAAGCGCCGCCAACGCCTTCGAGGCCACGGTGAGGGAGTTGGAGTTCCTGGGGTCGTTTTTCCGGGCCAGTCTGACCTTCGGGGAAACCGGGGAACCCGTTTTCCAGGCCGATTTTTCGATCAACATGGTGCGCGATTTCCGCCTCGAGGAAGGCTGCTCCCTGTTGGTCGCGTTTCCCAAAGACCGCATCCGCGTCTTCGCCGGCTCTTAGAGCGGTTCAAGATAGATAGGAATCAATTTGATGGGAGCAGATCGGTTCATTCGGGCAGGCGCGGCGCGCGGCGCGATGCCGAAGCATCGGGCAAACGGCTGGGCGCTCCCGAGGGGCCGATATGCCCCACCTTCGGCCGGGTTCTTTTGCCCCGTGGCGGCGTTACCCTCCTCATCCGATGCGTATGCATCGCATTTCGGAGCGCGCCTGGCCACGGGGAAAAATAATCCCGGTCAAATGGCTCCTATCTATCTTGACCCACTCTAAACCAAGGAAAGCCCTTTGGCTGATGGAACACAAACCCTCGCCGTAGACGCCGCCGTCAAACCGAAGGTCAGCCGCGACGACTGGATCATGCGCGGCGGTCTTGCCGCCATCGGCGTTTACATGCTCGTCGCCGTCGTCTTCCCCCTTTATGTTCTGCTTTCCAAGGGCTTCGAGGACGCCGACGGGAATTTCGTCGGCCTCGCCAACTTCGCCGAATATTTCTCGAACCCGGCACTGTTCTTCTCCGTCTACAACAGCCTGACCATCGCCGTCATCAGCATGTTTATCACGGTCGGCCTGGCCTTCGGCTTCGCCTACGGGCTGACGCGGAGTTGCATGCCGGGCAAGGGCCTGTTCAAGGCCATCTCTCTGGTGCCGATCCTGGCGCCGTCTCTGTTGCCCGCGATTTCCCTGGTCTACCTGTTCGGCAACCAGGGAATGATCAAGGAGCTGCTGATGGGAGAATCCATTTACGGGCCCATCGGCATCGTCATGGGAGAGGTCTTCTGGACCTTCCCCCACGCCTCGATCATCATCCTGACGGCGCTGTCCATCACCGACGCCCGCCTTTACGAGGCCGCCGAATCCCTGGGCGCGAGCAAGTTCCGGACCTTTTTCACCGTTACCCTTCCGGGCGCCAAGTACGGCCTGATCAGCGCCTGTTTCGTGGTTTTCACCCTGGTCATCACCGATTTCGGCGTGCCCAAGGTGATCGGCGGCAACTACAACGTGCTGGCGGTCGATGTCTACAAGCAGGTCGTCGGCCAGATGAACTTCGAGATGGGCGCGGTGGTCGGCCTGGTGCTGTTGATGCCGGCCCTGCTCGCCTTTACCGCCGACCGCATCGTCCAGGGCAAGCAGGTGGCGCTGCTGTCGGCTCGCTCCGTACCCTACGAGCCCAAGCCCAATTTGCGTTTCGACCTCATCATGTTGACGTTTTGCGGCGTCGTCGGCTTTTTCATCCTGGGCATCATCGGGGTCGCCTCTTACGCCTCCTTCGTTAAGTTCTGGCCCTACAACCTGTCATTGGTTCTCGACAACTACCAGTTCGACCTGATGGACGGCGGCGGCTGGTATTCCTTCTGGAACAGCCTGGAAATGGCCTCATGGACGGCGGTCATCGGCACCGCCGTCATCTTCTCCGGCGCCTATATGGTGGAAAAAAGCAGGGGCTTCGAGAGAGGCCGCGCGCTGATCCAGTTGATGTGCATGACCCCCCTGGCGGTGCCCGGCATCGTTCTCGGCATTTCCTACATTTTCTTCTTCAACGCCCCCGGCAACCCTCTCGGCTTCATGTATCACACCATGGGTATCCTGGTGATCTGCACGATTACCCACTTCTACACCGTCAGCCACCTGACCGCGGTGACGGCCCTGAAACAGATGGACCCGGAGTTCGAGGCCGTTTCCTCGTCGCTGAAGATTCCCTTTTACAAGACTTTCATCATGGTCACCGTGCCGGTGTGCCTGCCGGCCATCCTGGATATTTCCATCTACCTGTTCGTCAACGCCATGACCACGGTCTCAGCGGTCGTTTTCCTCTATTCGCCGGACACCCAGTTGGCCTCCGTCGCCGTCCTCAACATGGACGACGCCGGCGATATCGCGCCCGCCGCCGCCATGGGAATGATGATCGTCTACACCTCGGCGGCGGTGCGCTTGCTCCACTACCTGCTGACCCGCGGCCTGGCCCGGCGCACCCAGGCCTGGCGCAAGCGTTAGGGAAACGCCACCCACATGACCCCGACCGCCAAAGACCCCTGGCTTTTGACCCCCGGCCCCTTGACCACGTCCAAGGCGACCAAGGAGGCGATGCTGCGCGATTGGGGCTCGCGCGACGCCCAGTTCATCGAAACCAATGCCCGGGTGCTGCGCCGCCTGCTCGACATCGCCGGCGCCGCCGATACCCACGTCTGCGTTCCGTTGCAGGGCAGCGGCACCTTCGCCGTCGAGGCGGCGCTGGGAACTTTGATTCCCAGGGACGGCAAGGCCCTGGTGCTGATCAACGGCGCCTACGGGCAGCGCATGGCCCGGATCCTCGATTATGCCGGGCGTGACCATAAGGTGCTGGAAACGCCCGAGGACACCCTGCCCGGCCTCGGCGACCTGGAGGCGGCGTTGAAGGCGGACGCGGCCATCACCTATGTTTTGGCGGTTTATTGCGAGACCACGTCGGGAATCCTCAACCCCATCGAGGACATCGCCCGCATCACCGCCGAAAACCAACGCCGCCTCATCATCGACGCCATGAGCGCCTTCGGCGCCCTGCCTTTCGATGCCGCCGCGCTTCCCTTCGACGGCATGATGGCGTCGTCCAACAAATGCCTTGAGGGCGTGCCGGGGATGGGCTTCGCCATCCTCCGCCGGGCGGTGCTGGAGCAATGCCAGGGCAACGCCCACGCGCTGAGCCTGGATCTTTACGACCAGTGGACGGCGATGGAAAAGAACGGCCAATGGCGGTTCACGCCGCCGACCCATGTCATTAACGCCTTCGACAGGGCGCTCGACCAGTTCGACGCCGAGGGCGGCGCCGCCGGCCGCCACGCGCGCTACGCCGCCAATTGCAAAATCCTCGTCGACGGCATGCGGGGGCTGGGGTTCGAGACCCTGCTGGCGGACGAACTGCAGGCGCCGATCATCGTCACCTTCAAGATGCCCGCCGACGGGAAATTCGATTTCCAGGCTTTCTATGACGCGCTGGGTTCGCGCGGCTATGTCATCTATCCCGGCAAGCTGACCGTCGCCCCCAGTTTCCGGATCGGCTGCATCGGCCAACTGGGAGCAAGCGAAATGAAAGGGGCGCTCAAGGCCATTACCGAAGTGATGAAGGAAATGGACGTCGAAAGCGGCGCCCCGTAGGCGAAAATTTCTTAGAAATTCCCCTTCTTTAGACTTACCTTCAGGACATGGGCGATTTTCCCGAAACCGTTACCGTCAACGGTCGCGATTACGCTTGGCCCGAACAGCCGGTGGTCGTGGTCTGCATCGACGGCTCGGAACCCGATTACATCGAACGGGCCGTCGCCGACGGCGCCATGCCCTTTTTGTCCGAGGCCCTGAAAACCGGCAGCGACCTGCGCGCCGATTGCGTGATCCCCAGCTTCACCAACCCCAACAACATCTCCATCGTCACCGGCGTGCCGCCGTCGGTGCACGGCATCGGCGCCAACTTCTTCTTCGACCGCGACAGCGGCGAGGACGTGATGACGAACACGCCGAAGTTTCTCTGGGTCGATACCCTCTTCAAGGCCTTCTTCGACGCCGGCGCCAAGATCGCAGTCGTCACCGCTAAGGACAAGCTGACATCCATGCTCGGCCACGGGCTCGACTTCTCAAGCGGCCGCGCGGTCGGTTTCTCGTCGGAAAAATCGGATCAGACCACGGTCGCCAAAAACGGTATCGACCGTGCCGACCGATACGTCGGCCTGCCCGTCCCCGAGGTCTATTCTGCCGACTTGAGCGAGTTCATCTTCGCCGCCGGGGTCAAGCTTATCGAAGAGGGGCGCGCCGACCTGATGTACCTGTCGACCACCGATTTCATCCAGCACAAACACGCCCCTGGTACGCCGACGGCGAATGCGTTCTATGCCATGATGGACGGCTATTTCCAAAGGCTCGATGCCCTAGGCGCGGTGCTGGTGTTGACCGCGGATCACGGCATGAACGCCAAGCACACCGCCGAAGGCGATCCCGACGTCATCTACCTGCAGGACGTTTTGGATACTTGGTCGATGGACGGCCAGGCGCGGGTGGTGCTGACCATCACCGATCCCTATGTCGCCCACCACGGGGCGCTGGGGTCGTTCTGCACCGTCTACCTGTCGGACGGCGCCGACGCCGACGCCATCGCCGGTAGAATCCGCGGCCTCGACGGCATTTTGGCCGTCTACGGCAACGCCGAGGGCTGCAAGGAGTTCGAGCTGCCGCCCGAGCGCATGGGCGACCTGATCGTGATTTCCGAAAAACACAAGGTGCTGGGCTCGAGCGCCGAACGCCACGACCTGTCGGGCCTCGACGTGCCGCTCCGCTCCCACGGCGGCGTCACCGAACAGCGCGTGCCGCTGATCCTCAACCGGCCGACCCCGGACCTCGATCCCGGCCGCCGGTTGCGCAATTTCGACGCCTTCGACCTGGGGCTTAACTTCGCGCGGTAAAGGCCGGAACTAACCCAGGTCAAAGACCGGCCCGACCATTCCTTGGTAAAATTACCTCCATTCAGACTCCGTTTGCCCCCGGGCCGGGGCACGCGGAAGGGCTTCGCCTGCATAGGAGGTGCGCCATGGCCATTGCAATCACGCTCCGACAATACCTGGAAAACAACGAAATCCCGTACGAAACGCTGAAACATCCCTACACCCTGTCTTCGATCAAGACCGCCCAGGCCAGCCATGTCCCGGGCGACCGCATCGCCAAGGCGGTGGTGCTGACGGACGGCAAGAAATACCTTCTGGCGGTGCTGCCGGCGTCGCATCACATCCGCTTCGACGACATCAGGGAACTGCTCGACCGGCAACTGGAAATGGCGACCGAGAAAGAGGTCGAATCCCTGTTTGCCGATTGCCAACTCGGCGCCATCCCGCCCATCGGCGGGGCTTATGGGCTGGAAGTCCTCATGGACGAAAGCCTGGACGGTGACGACGACGTTTTCTTCGAAGGCGGGGACCACGCGACGCTGATCCACGTCAAGGCCGGCGAATTCGGCAAAATGATGGACAACGCCCTGCGCGGCCGGTTCAGCCGTCACGACTAGCAAGTTGCTGAAAAAGTGGATTTTCTCCAACAATCCTTCGAGACGCCGTCCGCTGGCCGGCTCCTCAGGATGAGGCTTCGACACGCTCGCTTGCGCTCG
>NZAZ01000085.1 GCA_002686255.1 Rhodospirillaceae bacterium | reverse complement strand
TGTTTTGGATGGTTCCAATACATGGGTTCATAACGGGACAGCCCTGAAAAGTTGCTTCTTGTCCGATTAGAGTTATATGCAACGCTAGGGGCTTAGCTAGCTTCAAGAGTTTTTCTGAGTTTAGACAGTAAGATCCTACAAACTATACATTCTTAAACTTTCCTTGCCTGATGTAGGAACCAGCTCATTACTTAGGCATGACGTCAATATTGTTGATCAGTCTGATAGTAGGCTTGACAAAAACGCCTCTTTCTGGCCGAAACCCAAGTGCCGACCATCACGGTGAAAGAAATGCCCATTTGGCCCGCCTTTACGATGCGAAAGCAATGTAAGCGCCATACTGGTAATCGAATATGGGCTCTCTCGTGAACCCTGGTTCATTTCTGTCTTGGCTTCTCCTGGATCCAATACGTTGATTTGGATATCTTTCTCTGGATACCTCTTTGAGCATTCCGCTGCAAACGACATTCCCAGGGAATTTAACGCTGATTTACTTATATTGTAAGGACCATGGCCGGGCGTATCGGCCCAGCCAGCCTCTGAACTCAGGAAAAGAACTCGAAAGCTATCACTTCGAGCGAGCAATGGCATCGCCGTCTTACAGATCAACCATTGCCCAATTATGTTAGTCTGTAGAATATCTTCTAAAGAATTCAACTCACCATCTATTAACGGAAATCCCTGATTTGGCTTCTGCGGGATACCCGCACAATTTATCAAACCAAAAAGCGACAAAGTATGTCGCGAAACCAAAGAAAACGCCTGTGTCAAACTAGCCTGCGAAGTAATATCAGCCACAACTGGATAACAATGCTGCATTTGGATCCCAAGCGACACGCCTTCGCCCAGGGTATCCTCTAGCTTTTCCTGACGCCGGCCCGAAATAAATGTGGTGGATCCAGCAGCAGTCAATGCGAGTGCAATTGACCGCCCATATCCACTTCCAGCCCCAGTAATCCAGAAACATTTTCCTTGGAGCTGTTGCCATCGCCCTCTTGACAGCCCGAAACGATGCTTCTTCCAATCGTTAGGGTCGAGAGCAGTATTGATCAGAATGCTTTCGTTATTATTAGTGGCGTACGTATTGATGTAGGTATTTATGTACTTCCGAAAGATCATGCAGGCTGTTTAGAGTGTGATAATCGGGCAGTAATCTCTGCCTCTACAGCATATTTTGAAACATCTCTTATAACACCATCCATTCCCATAACATCGTCATTAGCGAGATCCACTGGCCCTAGTTCATGAGGCATCCCATAAATCCATCCTTCATATGAGACCAAATTATATGTCTCCAAAGACTCCAAAAGTTTCGGACGGCCATCGTCGTCTCCGGTGTCTCTAGAAGCATTCCTCGGTTCCCCGGGCAAGCTCTGCGATACTTTTTCCTGTTGGTCACCAACACCAAAGTCAGGAATGTTCTTGACCACTTCGTCGACAGTTGATCCCGAAATTACGCCAGGGATTTCCCCTACACAACCCGTCTGCCAGTCAATCGGAATGCCATGCGGCAATCCATAGTACATTCCGTCAAACTCAACGACGTTATATCCATTATCTGACCACATCAATTCTGGCGCAGCGTCTTTAGTGACAACGGACATGACTCGACAATCGTGACCCGGAACCGGACTACCTACATTGCGCGTCTTTTTTCCAAAACTTCTTTTTGAAGTTCCAAAACGCCAGGAGTGTTTTGCTTTATTAGAGATTCCCCTAATTGCCATATAAATTAGTTGACTGTCTGACTGCGATGCGAGCGCCCGACTATCGGCTTGAGAAATCTTTCGTTGTTGAAGAGTTCTGTGAATGGCCTGTGTTAGGTTTCCGGGTAGGTTCATTGCCAATCGGCGTATCAGTCCACCACCTGATACACCGGACAACTGAGCTGAACCCGCAGACGAATTTCCGAAAATCCTATCCCTTGAGAATGCTTTGTCAAGATCTTCTTGATTAACAGATATGAAGATATCTTGATAACGAAGAATTAAAACATCTTGCTGAACCTCAGCTATTTCCGTTTGACCCAAGGCACTGCCAGCACGCAAATATGATCCGGTATCACGCTGATTCTGCTGGCTGTCGTATTGCCCCCTCGAATCTGACCACTTGCTGCTGCTTTCGAGTTCCTGTAGCAAGCTGTGTTCAGAGGTAGATTTGATAACGCCAGCATGAGTTTGTAAGAAAATGTGGTTTATTTCAGTTTCATCTAAAATATTTGGAACTGCATAGAACTCGCCATCAAACATATAGATACTGTGAGTTTCATTACGGCGGACAAATATTGGCGTCTCTATGTTATTCTCATTCTTGGTATATTTTAGTTTCTCAGCGGGCCATTTGGTTCTCCCCTCCCGCTTTGTCAACTCCTCGACCGGTTGAGCTTCTTTGTAATTCGAACCATTACTAGGTCGCGAATCCTTCCGACTAGTTTCTTGTCGGGAATCAGCCTTCTCTTCAGGCAAAGTAATTTTCTGCGGCGATCGATTCCTATCTCTCGCCGTTTTGACATCATCGATTACCTGTTCGGCCCACGCGCCAATCGGAAATTTAGCGTCATGCAATCGTGTAACGATTCTTTCAAAACGCTCCTTTCGAACTTGTGCATCAATGTAAGGCTCTTCACTCCACCAGCTATCTGCAGGGAGTGCCCGCGGAAACTTGTCGTAAAGAATGTCTTTAGATTCCCGAAATTTGATGTTATGTGCTTCAGGGTCAATCCAGTACACACCGCCGTTACTCAGAATTAGTGGATTAATATTGGCTAATCTACCAATGTACTTTGCGTTCGAAAGAATGAGGTCGATCCCCTCTTCGATGTCTTGCTCCGTTTCTCCCGGCACTCCGATTACCCAATTAACCTCCGTGTAGATCCCAGCCTCCCAACAGTCTCTCAGATTTTGAGAAATCATATCAACGGTGTAGCCCTTTTTTTGAAGCCTCAAGGTATTCTCTGAGAACGCATCTACGCCGAATCGAAGAGCAACAAAACCTGCTTTATGCAATTTCTGAAAAAAAGCTTTGTCGCTCCCTTTGTGTATTCTCAGTTGACCAGTTAACTTTGTTTTTTTGTGCAAGCCACGCCGAATGATTTCATCACAAATTTCCAGAACACGATCTGGGTTTCCATTTAGATCGCTTTCGTTAAACATGAAGAGATGGCAGCCCTGAGCAACCAGCCATTCAAGTTCATCGGCGAAATTTTCTGGGGTGCGAATTCTCCAATAGAACCGCTCGGCGCAGAATGTACAGCGAGACCAACGGCATCCGCGACTCGCGATGATTGGGACCAGCTGATATCCGTTAAAATTTCGGTAAAGAGTGAGATCTGCCCAGTCATATTTAGGAAATTCAATCTGATCGAGCTTATGGATCATAGGTGCTGGTAAAAACGAATGGTCTGGGGAATCAAATCTGGAGATCACGCCAGGCTGATTCTTGGGCGTCTCATTTCTCACCAATGCCTCAATAAGTGGACCAATAGTCGAATCTGCTTCTCCAATGCACATATAATCTGCGTCCGGAAAAGCTTTAAGGCCGATATCCGGGTTGTAACAGCTAAATCCACCAACGACCACCACTAGGTCGGGTAACGCGGCTTTCAATCCTTTAACAACTTTCCTTGTGAATGGCTCATTGCACCCTTGGAGAGAAAAACCGACGACTTTGGGTCGTGCTTCAATCAGAGCATCGGTGACTTCATTAATCAATAATTGAAAAAGACCCACTAAGTCTTGTTCTTCATTTTCTTGTGATTCGTTGTTTGATGGGGTCGTCCACAAATCATAGTGCTCAGCCTGCCAAGGATCTTCGGGCAATATTTGTCCACTGGGGAGAGATATCGCCCCTCCCTTATCAAACAACCGATGAATATGAAATCGATGATAAGCGAGGTTATCGAGATCCAGTATCTGGTAGGAGACAGACGTTTTCTTCAGTGCACTGTTGACATAGCCAATCCCATTTGGCATCAGCGCAAGATTGCGAGACGGGCAATCCATGAGAATAAAATCTAACCCTTCACTAAATTTTATCTCTGGTAACTTGATTGGGTATATGTTTCTTGGTTGAGGCGTCCAACCACGCTTCGGTATAGTACTTAGTGCGATTTCTGGAAGAATGGAGAGATCAATAGCAGCGACATGATTCGGCAGTTGTTCCCTCAATTGCGTGATATGGAGGTTGAGAGTTTCACAAAGGAACACCGTTTCTATGTGTTCGGGAATTGGAGGAAGAACAACTGAAGAAAACCCATAACCCGCTTGGGTTTCGTTACTGCCAGTAGCCAGGTAAGTGACATCCACATGGCCTTTCAATTCAGGCATGTGGCGCAGGAAGTAATCGACTAACGCCGGTCGGCCAACAAAGACAAGTCCCGGTAGTTTGGTCTTTAAGTGTCGTTCAAGCGCTCCAAGGCACGCCACCTCTTCGATATTGCCGTCTAGTAAAAAACATTGATGAGGACTGAAACCAACTCGAATCCCATCTAGGGTGGACTTTCGTCCCTTAGTTTGAAGATTTAGTGTTACAGCAGTATGATCCATTATTGTTCCTCTTAAGATAAATCTCAGATTTCAAAGAACAGACTAACCCTGCGATCCTCTAGTTTTTGAAAGAACCTCTATAGCATCTATAATTTCACCCATATCCCACGAAACACAGGTATTACACTTTACTTCGGCTTCTTCTGGTACAGAAGCCTCGCCAATCGGTGGTAGACCAAGAATAGGTTTATCATGCTTCCGAGCAAAATCAATTTCAAGATCTAGCCATTTCCTTGCACTATTTATTGAATATACACCAGCTAGGAGAATAACCACCTGAGCTGGGATAATCTGACATTCGAGATTGTTCCGAATAAATTGGCCGCCCAACTCTGTACTGGGCCTCATTGCTGGATCATGCCATGGCAGGCTGAAGTTTCTCCACACCACACCTTCATCCTGGTCCATCAAATCGGAAAAATGACTCCAATCGTCATGAAATCTCCAAGCATGTGTCACAAACAAATCGTAGGATTTTTGGCTTTTCATCAGATGCTGAATTCAACTCCTAAGTGCAACTCACTGAGTCGGAATAAAGGGCAAGCTGCGGTAGCATCATAACCTTTCGTTCCGGCAAGAATGAGAGGCACCATGAATACATACACACAGCTTACCCAAGAAGAACGATACCAGATTTACGTCTTGATGAAAGCAGAGCATAACCAGATACAGATCGCTCAGATCATGGGCCGGAACAGGTCCACCATCAGCCGGGAGCTTCGACGGAATTGCGGGTTACGAGGCTATCGTCCCAAGCAGGCCCAAGGGTTCTCTGATGGGCGTCGTCAGGCCAAGGTCCCGCCTCGCTTTTCCGGCACCCATTGGGTGCTGGTTGAGCGCCTGCTGCGTGAGGAGTGGAGCCCCGAGCAGATTAGCCTGTGGTTGGCCGAAGCAGTATCGATTCGTCTGTCCCATGAGTGGATCTACCAGTACGTTCTCCAGAACAAGTCCCAGGGTGGCGACCTCCACTGCCACCTACGTTGCCAGAAACAGCGACGCAAGCGCTATGGTAGCTATAACCGCAGAGGGCAGTTGATGAACCGGATCAGCATCGATGAGCGTCCTGGTGTCGTAGACTTGCGTTCACGGGTAGGTGACTGGGAGGCCGACACCATCATCGGCAAGGGCCACAAACAGGCCATCGTCTCACTGACCGAGCGCAAGTCCCGCCTGACCCTTATCCGCAAAGTCGAGAGAAAGACCGCGGCAAATGTCACTCAGGCCATCCTTGGGCTGCTTAAGCCCATCAATGACCGTGTTCACACACTGACCTCCGACAACGGCAAGGAGTTCGCAGGACACGAGTCAATCGCAAAGCACCTCGACGCCCCGTTCTTTTTCGCCCATCCCTACTCATCCTGGGAGCGGGGATCGAATGAGAACGCCAACGGTCTCATTCGTCAGTATCTCCCAAAAGACCGTGACTTCACGACCATCACTCAGGCTGAAATCAACCGAGTCATGGATAGACTGAACAACCGCCCCCGCAAATGCCTTGGCATCAAGACGCCCAATCAGGTATTTTTCGGAATCAATCCATCTGTTGCACTAGCAAGTTGAATCCAGGCTATACTTAGTATTTACAAAAACTCTATGAAAATTAATGAAATAGGTATATGGTCATGCGCGCGACTTTCCAGTACCCGTTGCAGGGAAAAGATGGTAAGGAGGTTCGGGGACTCAACCTTGACGGATATTTTCCTCGC
>NZAZ01000084.1 GCA_002686255.1 Rhodospirillaceae bacterium | reverse complement strand
GCACTACGCGTTCTCGTACTTCCGGGGAATATCTTTTTGCTGTATTCATAACTCCATCTTCTCAAAGTATGGAGTCTCCGGTAAAGTCGGGGCGGTTCAGCAGTACTGGGCACCGGAAGACACCTTTGAGTGGGAGAACCTGCCGACGGAGTCAGAAGCGTACCTGTTCCCCTTTATGCATCAAGATTACATCGTTAGTTGGCGCCTGAAGCCCCGATTTTCGCAAAACCAGCGTCCTTGACGACTGTCCTACTGCCGAGCCGCCTCCTCATTAATCCAACGCAATGGGCGTTGAAATTCCTATCCCTAAATATATATAATGAGTGAGTATTTTTATGTGGAAAGACTTTGAGCTATTGAGTTTTGTCGTTTTGGGGGTGATTTATATGCCAAGATAGTCCAAAATAAACCAGAGCATAAGAATTTATTAGGATTAAATAAACTAATGACAACAGAACAACACTCAAATAATTCTATTTATCAATATCTTAGAGGTGATAAATGATTGATTATTCTGTATTAAAAGGAAAGGTTGCTTTTGTAAGTGGAGCATCCGGGGCAATTGGCACTGCAATTTCAGAGTCCTTGGCAAGCGCTGGTGTTAATTTAGTGATTTCAGGAAGCAGTCAAGATAAATTATTGAAATTAAAAGATATGCTATCTGGCGATGTGGACGTTATTGTTGGAGACATGTCTCAACAATCAGAAATATTAAGAATTA
This sequence comes from Rhodospirillaceae bacterium, assembly GCA_002686255.1. Classification (GTDB taxonomy): domain Bacteria; phylum Pseudomonadota; class Alphaproteobacteria; order Rhodospirillales; family Casp-alpha2; genus Casp-alpha2. The sequence continues at coordinate 8,750 of NZAZ01000084.1, read as the reverse complement.
TTGATGAAATATTATTATTAGGAAAGATTGATATTTTGATTAATTGTGCTGGAATTTTTTTGCAAAATACGATTAGTAATCTAGATATAAGTGAATATAACAAGGTCATGAATGTCAATTTGAATGCTCCATATTTATTGTCGGCAGCACTATCTAAAAATATGGTTAAAAATAAATGGGGAAGAATAGTTAATATTGGTTCTGCTTCTTCTTATGCTGGATTCAAAAACACGGCTATATATTGCACATCTAAACATGGAATGTTGGGTATGAGTTTGGCCATGCATGATGAGTTGAAGGAATTTGGAGTTAGGGTTTATTGTATATCTCCGTCTTCTACGAAAGGAAAAATGGGCCTAGACACAAAAGGACAGGATTATTCGACTTTTCTGGATCCTAAAGAGGTCGCAGAGTATGTTTTGTTTGCAATTTCTCAAGATGGAAATGCTATGAGCCAAGAAATTTTTATAAAAAGAATGTATTACAGATAAAAACGGTTAAAACTTAAAACTCCGCATAAAAAAATATGTCCAATTACTTAAAAACAATCTATAGCCAAGACAAACGACCGCTTACAAGCTATCCAGCAGAATTAGTTAATTATTTATTCCAGAGATTCAATCTGAAACCCAGTATGAAATTGCTTGAGCCAGGAGTTGGGCGTGGTGAGTTTTTGAGAGAATTTAAAAAATTGGGTTTAGAAGTAGTGGGTCTAGATATCTCTCCTGAAGCAAAGGACCTGTCTCCAGATCTGCACATATTGACTGAAGACGGCACGTCTACTAAATTACCTTTTGATGATAATTCTTTTGATGTTATTTATAGCAAATCTTTCATAGAGCATCTTCATAATCCCTCATTTTTTATAAACGAAGCTTACAGAATAATTAAACCAAAAGGCTTGCTAATAACTTTGACGCCAGACTGGGAAGTTCAATATAAGAAATTCTATGATGACTATACTCATGTAACTCCATTTACATCCGTTTCTTTAGAGGATATACACAAGGCTTGCGGCTTTAAAGATGTTAAAGTCTTTAAACTTAGGCAATTGCCTCTTCTTTGGAAATACCCCTATCTTAGTCTGTTTAGTATATTAATTACCCCCTTTGTACCTTTAAGAGCAACTAATAAATATTTAAGGTGGTCTTGGGAGCTCATGTTAGTGGGCAGTGGTGTTGTACCCAAGAAGAAGTAAAGTTCAAGGATTGTTATTAATTAATAGGAAACAATTACCCCATGGTAATAGAGTCAAAAAGAATCATTTTGAAACCACTTCTATTGGTTGACACTAAGACACAATTAGATGTTTTAAAAATCAGGAATGAAGACGAAGCTAAGAAATGGACGTAGTCTAGCATGAAAAAGAAAATTGTTTATTTGACCGGTACTCGAGCAGATTTTGGAAAGCAAAAATCATTAATTAGAGTTACAGATAGTTCTGAGCTATTTGATACCTTTATTTGGGTGACTGGGATGCATTTAAATGAAAAATATGGGTATACAGTTGATGAAATTTATAGAAGCAATTTTAATAATGAAAATATTTTTACATTTATCAACCATTCAGACTTCGATACCATGGATTTGATTCTGGCAAAAACGATAGAAGGATTTTCATCTTTTATTAAGAAAATAAAACCTGACTTAATCGTTGTGCATGGTGATAGGGTAGAAGCTCTCGCTGGTGCAATAGTGGGTTCTTTGAATAACGTTCTAGTTGCACATATTGAGGGAGGAGAGCTATCGGGAACCATTGATGACTTAATTCGTCATGCAGTTAGTAAAATGTCGCATTTGCATTTTGTATCTAACAAAGCGGCTCATGATCGACTATTGCAATTAGGTGAAAAAAAAGAAAGTGTCTTTTTAATAGGGTCTCCTGATATTGATGTGATGGAGTCCGGTGAGTTACCCTTAATACATGATGTTAAGGATCACTATAAAATTAATTTTGATGCATATGCGATACTATTATTTCATCCAGTGACAACAGAATATGACCATATTAAATCTCAAGTACAAAATTTGGTTGATGCTATTATAGGATCTAATGACAATTTCGTTATTATTAGTCCAAACAATGATCATGGAGCAGAGTTTATTTTTAGCGAATATAAGAGGTTTGAAAAAAATTATCGTTTTAGAATCTTTCCCTCTTTAAGATTTGAATATTTCTTGATTCTTTTGAAACATGCTAGCTATATAATAGGAAACTCTAGCGCAAGCATAAGGGAAGCCCCTTATTATGGAGTGCCAACTATTAATATTGGATCTAGGCAATACCAAAGAACACAGAATAAGCAGATTATTGACTGTAGTCATGATAAGAAGGATATATTGGATTCAATCAGAATAGCAGCCTCAATGAAAATAGTTCCAGAAAAAAACTTTGGTGATGGGAATAGTTTCCAAAGATACTATAATATTTTACAGTCAAACTCGTTTTGGGAAACCAGCCAACAAAAAATATTTACGGAGCAAAATAGATAAATGGAAAAGTTCGTCCCTTTTGTGGTGAATGATAGGTATCCGATTGATCGTCAAGAGGAAGAAAATTTTAGATCGAAAAAAACCACATTAATTGCGTGTCCTTGGGTGTTTCAAGGAGAGGCTGAATTTCAATCACAACAGTTAGGGCTCGCGTATATAGGATCATACATTATTCAACGAGGACACAAAGTAGTTAAGTATGTGGACCCCATGCTGAATTCTGGACACCTTGAAAGGACACCTATTGAAACAGAGTATCAAACTATATACAGAGTTGGACATACTGACGACTGGATAATTCAAGAAATAGCCGCTGACTCAGATTATATTTTTATTAATGTTCCTTTTACTGATTCACGGTTTGTGTTTTATCCACTTTGTAATAGGATTAAAAAGGAATATCCTGATGCTATCGTAGTGGCGGGAGGTATTTTAGCCACTACTCTGCCTCACCAAATATTGAACGAGACAAAGGCAGATATTGTTGTTAAAGGGGAAGGAGAAATTGCAAGTGCGAGAATCTTAAACGGTGATCCCCTAGATAGTATTGCTGGTATTTTATATAGAAGCGAACAAGGTGAAATTGTTGAAAACAAGCAACGCTCCGAACAACTTTCAAATATTGATGAAATACCATGTATTACTGATTATGATTTCAGACCAATGGATGAGTATGTTAACAGGTCTCCTAGAGGTAATAGCATAGACAGGACATTTTCTTATATTACATCACGTGGTTGTCCTTTTACTTGTGAGTTTTGCTCGATTCCGGAGAAAGGTCAAAGGTGGCGATCATTTTCTCCTGATAGAGTCATATCGGAGATCCAATATATGGTAGAGAAATACCACATAAACCACGTTGAGATCGAGGATGATAATTTTACCTTAAAGAGAAAACACTCTATACCAATACTAAAATACCTTAAAGAATTTAGGGAAAAAGGCCATCCTCTTAAATTATCATTTCCCAATGGCGTTATGATTGATAGGCTAGATAGAGAGCATTTATTTGCTATGAAGGATGCAGGCACAGAAATAATTTACCTTCCTGTAGAAAGTGGGGAATTAAAGAATCTAATTGCTATGAATAAGCCTGCAGCAGCTGAACATCTTGAAAATACATTGCAAGTTGCTGAGTGGTGTAAAGAAGCCGAATTGGACGCAGGCGCATTTTTTATTATTGGATATCCTGGAGGACAAGTTGTTATGAAATCTCTTCAGAAAACAGTTATTGAACATTATGCAGATAGTATTTTAGATGAAAATAACGGAAGCATGTGGATAAAGGGTGAAGATGAAGAGTCATTTATGCAGACTGTAGACTTTGCTAAAAAACTAGTTAAGGCAGGAGTGAGATATGTCACCCCACTAATAGCAACCCCATATCCTGGTACCAATCTCTACGATATTTGCGAAAAATATGGATGGTTACGTAGAGCCGATTTTTCATCAATGGTTACAACAATATCTTATCAAAATCCAAAGGTTGAATTTATTAATATTGATACGCCGTGGTGTTCAGCTGATGAGGCCTTTGCAAGGTGGAAATACATGGCAGATATATTTCCAGTAAAGCATAATGTTGTGAAAAAATGATGAGAATATCAAAGTGCGAGAATTTAAAATAGGTGATAGAGTAATTGGGCTAGATACTCCCCCATTTATAATTGCAGAAGCAGGTATTAACCATAATGGTGATTATAATAAAGCTATACAATTGGTTGACTCTGCAAAAGAAAATGGAGCTGATTGTATTAAGTTTCAGTATCACATTACAAGTGCTGAATTGATTAAGGCTGATATAAGACCAGGTTATTTATCACAAGAAACACTTTGGGATATAACAAAACGTATAGAGCTTTCAGCGGATGAGAATCATAAAATCCAAGAATATTGTAAGAAAATAGGGATAATGTATATGTCAACCCCTTTTTCAAGAGAGGCTGCTGACATACTAAATGCTATGAATGTTGGTGCTTTTAAAATTGGTTCTGGAGAGTGCCATAATATACCTTTGTTAGAGTATATTGCGAAGATGTCAAGACCTATGATTTTATCTACAGGGATGAATGATATTGAGTCTATAAAAAGATCTGTTCACACAATTCAAAAGCATGATTGCCCTCTTATGCTTATGCATTGTACTTCCATTTATCCAACACCATACGATAAGGTACATTTGGGTGCCATTACGCAATTACAAGAAACTTTTGAATTACCTATAGGCTTCAGTGATCACTCAGAAAATATTTATGCCTCGTTGGCATCTATAGCACTTGGTGCTTGTGTTATAGAAAAGCATTTTACTGTGAGTAGCGAATGGCCTGGTCCTGATATCGGGTTTTCAATGGATTCTGAGGAACTTTCTGAGCTTGTTAGTGGATGTAAGGCTGTTTATGCTGCGCTTGGGGGTAAAAAAGAAAATATTCCTGAGGAGCAGCCCATTAAAAATTTTGCTTTTGCAAGTGTAGTGGCAATAAAAGAAATAAAAGCCGGGGAGCTTTTTAGTAAAGAGAATATTTGGGTAAAAAAACCTGGTACAGGAGAGATTGAAGCAAAGGACTTTAACTCTGTTATTGGAAAAACAGCATCAACAAATATAGATATTGACCAACAAATTACACATAAAATGATAGAAACTTAGACTATTTTAGGGTTTTAATTTTATTGAGAAGGAAGTGGAAATGTTAAATATGAATCCAATTTTATTAGAAGGTAAAACTGCAATTGTAACTGGAGCTGCTGGTTACTTTGGCAGAAGTTTCTCTGAGTGCTTATTGTTAAATGGCTCAAAAGTTGTTTTATTTGACAAGGATAAAAAAGTTATTGATTTAGCAAAAGCATTGAAAGAAAGTTTTGGTTCAGAAATGGTGGATTATTATAAAGTTGATTTCTATAACGAGGAAAATTCTCGAAAATGCTTAACTCAATCTGTAGAAGAAAATGTATCAGTTGATATTTTAGTTAATAATGCCTTCGAGTTTAGTAAAAATACAGGATTCAATGATCCATCAGGGAAAATGGAATCTATATCAAAAGATCAATGGATGAGAAGTTTTGAGTCAGGAGTATACTGGCATGCTGCTTCAACACAAATTATTGCTGAGCAAATGAAAAAGCAGGGGTCGGGCTCAATTATCAATATTTCTTCAATGTATGCTATTGTCTCGCCAGACCCAGGTCTATATAAGGGAAAAAAAATGTTTAATCCTCCCAGCTACAGCGCATCAAAAGCAGCGCTTATGGCCTATACAAGATATGTGGCTTCGTTTTATGGGGAGTATGGCGTTAGATGTAATGCAATTCTTGCTGGAGCTTTTCCTCATGTTGATTTTGAAAGTGATAGTACTGTAGATGATCAAGAGTTTTTAAAAAGGCTAGAGAATAAAACAGTACTGGGAAGAGTTGGAGTGGTGAATGATTTAATTGGACCTCTACTATTTTTAGCATCTGAAGCATCTGGGTATATTACTGGTCAAGGCTTGTCTGTTGATGGTGGTTGGATCGTGCGGTAACTGCAGCAAAAATAAAAAATGATATTAGGTTTAATACCTGCAAGAGCAGGAAGCAAAGGAATTCATAAAAAAAACATTAAGCTATTAGCTGGATATCCACTGATTGCGTACTCAATTATTGCTTCTAAATTATCTTCAAAAATTAACAGAACTATTGTCTCAACAGATTCTCTAGAATTTGCAGAAATAGCTCGTTATTATGGTGCTGAAGTTCCTTTCTTGCGACCTACAGAGTTTGCACAAGACGATTCTGATGCAATTGATTATGTTAAGCATGTATTGGAATGGTGCACAACTAATGAAAATAGTCATCCAGAATATTTGGTCTTGCTTTGTCCTCCAACACCATTAAGAGATCCTGCTTTGGTGGATGAAGCAATAGTAAAAATTTTGAACTGTGACAAGGCAACATCACTAAGATCAGCAAAAGAAACTAAAGAATCTCCGTATAAACTTTTTACGATAAAAAATGGTTTTTATGAAGGGATGTTTCCAGATGATCCGAGACCAGAGTATTATAATCTTCCTAGGCAAGTGTTTCCTCCTGTCTATGATCCAAATGGGTATGTAGATATTATTAAATCTAGAATTATTTATGAGACAGGCAGCCTTAATGGAAGTTGGATATTATCTTTTATTACACCTGAAGGTGGAGATATTGACCGTATAGAAGATTTTGAATTTGTAGAATTTCTTTTAAATAGATCAAAAAACCCCATTTATGAATATTTAAAAGCAAATTATCCCAAACATGAATTATAAACTTAAAAAATATCACCTATGATAACTGCATTTCGCCATGCTGGCATAGTTGTGTCTAAGATGGATACAGCATTAAAATTCTATAAGGATATGCTTGAGCTAGAGCTTGTTGTTGATACTGTTGAAGAAAGTGAGCACATTGACAAAATACTTGGCCTCTCTTCTGTTAGATTACGAATTGTTAAATTATCAACAAGCAATGGAATATTATTAGAATTATTTCAATTTTTAAAACCAGAGTTTGAAAGCATGAATCATGCTATTTGGAATATTGGTTGTTCGCATATCGCATTTACAGTTAAAGATATCAAGAAGGTATATGAAAAATTATTAGAACATGGCATTGATTTTAATTGCCCTCCAGTGCTTTCTCCAGATGGTTCGGTAATGTATTCATATTGTAAAGATCCAGATGGAACTAACATAGAGCTTGTGCAACCATTGATATGATTTATTGGAAAATTTGTACTACGGGACGGGCATCAAAATAATAACCAAGGTTTTAACACTTAACAACATCCCAATGGATAGAGAAAAATGCCATCAAATTATCCAAAATCTAACTATAAATGAAATTTTTGCTATCATTGTAATCCATAATAAATCTAAAGTATTTATGTGTTTTTTTTATATATTCAGTTTCTTTCATTGAAATAACTTTACTTATCCGATTTGAAAAGTCTCTGTATTTATTATTATTTAACAACCAAATTCCTCTCTCATAATCCGCATATTTTTTATCAAAAGAGTAATCACAAAATAATATTATTTTACCCCAGGCCATAGCCTCACATGCACAAGTTAAGTAGGTTGATACAATTAATTTAGATTGCTTCATTCCTGCATATGTAGAATAATTAGGGTTTTCTCTATATTTTAATGTCACTCTGTCTCCATACCGGTGTTTGTCAACAAAGTTGTCCGATTTTTTCACGCAGCTTTACTCAATTTCTGCTCTTCTACGCGTACCTCTTTCGGCGGGTTCAGCCATACCTCATTGACCGGATTCCAGTCTCTGATTTCGCCTGACCACCGCTGGGTTCTTCTCTTTGGCAGCCTCATAGACCGCCTTTCTCTTCTCCAGAATCTCTCTGTCTTCACCTCTGTGACGCTGTCCCGGGGTAACAAACTGAATGCCACTATGGCGGTGCCCTTTGTTGTACCACTGTACGAATTCATGAACCCACTCTCGTGCTGCCTCTATGCTTTCGAATGGTTTGGCAGGATAGGACGGGATGTATTTCATGGTTCGGAACAGGCTCTCAGAGAAGGGGTTGTCATCACTCACTGAAGGGTGCCTGAAATGACAGTCAAGTGGATTAATGACTCCAAAGAAGGTTGAAGATGCTACCAAAGAGTACCGTACCGAGCTGGATCTGATTCGTCGATGGCTTGATGAATGTTGTGAGAGGACTGATCATGAGAGAACAAGCTCCTCAAAGCTTTATCAATCGTACAAGAGGTGGGCGATAGATAACGGTGAGTGGGTGATGTCTCATAAAGTGTTTAGTAACAAGCTGAAGGAGCATGGGTACCAGAGCTTGCGGACCAATAAGGGGACAGTGTACGTGGGACTGAAATTAACCTACCAATCTGAGTTCTAACCAGTAGTGACGGATGGTGACAGATCAAGGGTGTTATTTGTATTTTCTTATATGAAGAGAAATATAAGAGAAATACAAATATAGGCTCTTATCTGTCACTACCTGTCACCCCCCCACTTTGGTAACCGCTAGGTGCTGCTATGACCCTTTTTCACCCTAAAAAAGGGGTGAACCTCCCCGGGTATTCCGGAGACTCATTAGTGTGAGTCAAGCCGCAATAGCCTGACCTCCCAGTTGATCATAATACGCCTGCTCGAACTCTGCAGGGGGAATGTCTCCGATCGGTTCCAGAAGCCGTCGATTATTGAACCAGTCAACCCATTCCAGCGTTGCATATTCGACTGCTTCCAGGTTCTTCCATGGGCCACGTGGCCAG
>NZAZ01000083.1 GCA_002686255.1 Rhodospirillaceae bacterium | reverse complement strand
TTACAATACCTTATGCCTCACCCTGAGGAGGACCGGAGGTCCGTCTCGAAGGGTAATTGCTCCAGATCGTGCGTTTTTCAGCAGCCTGCTAGTGGCCTGCGTCAGCCTAAGTTCGTCGAGACGATCAAGAAGGTCATCGCCGTACTGCTTCAACAATCCCCGTGACCGTCCGTCGGTTGCATCGGGAACCTCCTGGACCACGAGTATGGATTCCCGCGACCCGGCAAAATTTACCCAGTGGCAACACGCCTTTACCCCCCCCGGCCCCGGCGAAACCCTTCAACCTTACATGAAATCATTATTTTTCAATAAGTTAACCACTCAACGGCCTTGGCATGGAATTCGCAACAACAAACCCGGCGGAAGACGGCTCCGCCCCAATAACCAATGCATTGGAACGGATCGATAAAATGAACATGACGGGAATCACCATCATCCGGACGGGATGCCAGGCGCCTTGGAAAGAAGCGCTACGCAAGACCGCGATCACCACCCTGGCGGCGGCCCTGGTCTTCATTATTTCGGCCACCGCCGCCAACGCCTCTTCGCGGATCAAGGACATCGTCTGCGTCGAAGGCGTTGGCGACGCCGATAGCCTGTTTGGCGGCATTGGCATTGCGGACGCCGTTTTCCGTCAAATCATAAAGGCGCAGGAGCTCGGATAGCCATGGACCCTACAAAACGCGTTAACGATCTCATCGTCATCACCGGCCGCTTTGCGGATTTGCTGGAGCGCGAAAACGCCGCGCTTCGCGAAAAGCGGAACAAGGAACTCTATGAAATCCTCGACGAAAAGGTGATCCTTGGGCACGTCTACGAATCCCGGATCATGGGCCTGACCGAAGACCCGGAAGCCCTGGACAGCGTCGACCAGGAATTGTGCGAACGCTTGCGCGGCATCGGCGGGAAGGTCAACGGATTGATCGAGGATAACGCCAAGATGTTGAAGATCGCCATCGAAGCCAACCGGCGGGTCGTCAACCTGATCGCCGAAACCGTCAAGGCGAGCGTCCCCAGCGCCGGAACCTATTCGCCGACGGGCGCCACCGGCACCCATGACCACCGGGCGGCACCGAAAAACGTCGCCATTTCCGCCAATCACACGCTTTAGGGCCTGAGCGGGAGCTTTTCACATGGGCGGCCTTACCCAAGCCCTTCGCAGCGTCCAGAGCGTGTTGTTGGTCAACCAGCAGACGCTGAACATCGTTGCCGACAGCATCGCCAACGTCAACGGCATCGGCGGCCGGTGAAATGCTAGGGACGAAACGTTAATAACAGTTCCACAACCCCCCGTCCCAACCCACCGGGCCCGGTATCGGCAATCCACCGCCGATACCGGGCCCACCTCTTTGGGGTTCCGGGTGCCCGGGCCGCTTAGCGAAAGCGTCCGTTAACCTTGTTTTTTAGGGTTTCCTTAAGTCCCCCCGGTTATGGTCGCCGGCAACGGTCCATGTTGCCAATCCAAGCGACCGCACGAACCGATGACAGAACACAAGACACGCTCTTCTCGCCGCGCCCAGGACGGCCATTTGGAAAGCCAGGCGTTCAGCCCCGGCCACGAAGCGTTAAGCCCCAGCGGCACCCCGATGACCGTCGACGACCTTCCGCCCCCCGGCACTGGGCGGTGGGTCATCCGCCGCAAGGCCGAAGTCGTCGCCGGCGTGCACGGCGGCCTGATCTCGTTGCAGGATGCGTGCAAGCGTTACCGGCTGTCGGTGGATGAATTCCGGTCGTGGGAAAAGCTTCTGGAAAACTACGGCCTGCCGGGCCTGCGCATCACCCGGGCCAAGAAATACCGGCGCCCGCCCCCCAAGACCGGTTAGCGGGAACCGCCTGATTGACCGAAGTAGGCAAAAATTACCCATCTGTTAACCTGTTCTTCACGATCCGGATTCTAGCATCGTCATTGCAACGGAAGGATCGCCGCCGAGGTGGGACTGGGCGGCTTTTAGGTGATTTCCGATAATGCGTCTTGGACGGGGAAACGACGGTGGAAACACTCATACACGCACTGCGTAATTTAGGCCCGGTTCGCCTGGCGATCATGGGCGCCATCATACTCGGCATGATCGGGTTTTTCATTTTTCTGGCGGCACGGCTGGCGACCCCGAGCATGGTGCTTCTTTACGGCGACCTGAATGCGGACGATTCCTCGCGGATCACCAGCCAGCTCTCCAGCCAGAATATCCCCTTCGAACTGAGCCAGGGCGGCTCGCAAATCATGGTGCCCAGCGACCGGGTGCTGAAACTGCGCCTCGGCCTGGCCAGCCAGGGCCTGCCGTCCGGTGGCTCCATCGGCTACGGGTTGTTGGACGAACAGCAATCCACCGGCACCCCCGGTTTCGTGCAAAACATCAATCTAGTGCGCGCCCTCGAAGGCGAGCTGGCGCGGACCATCGAGTCGCTTCTGGAAAAGACCGTCGGATTCGGCAAGGTGCGGGCGGAAGTGAAGGCCGACATGGACTTCGACCGCATCAGCACCACCGACGAGAAATTCGACCCCGATGGCCAGGTGGTTAAGTCGGCCCAGACCATCGAGGAAACCAACCAAACCCGCGATCCCAATGCGGCCTCGGGCGAGAGTGCCGCCAGTTCGGCCGCCCAAACCCGGACCGAGGAAACCGTCAACTTCGAAGTGTCGAAGAAAATCATCAATCACGTGCGCGAGGTGGGCATCCTAAATCGGCTGTCCGTGATGGTCCTGGTTGACGGCGTTCGCGGCCTTGACGATAACGACGATCCGACCTATCAGCCCCGCGGCGAGGACGAGATGGAGCTTCTGGCCGTCCTGGTCCGGGGCGCCATCGGCTTCAACGCCGACCGGGGCGACATAGTTGAAGTCATCAACATGGAATTCGCCGAGGTGGCGGATGAAGAACCGCCGCTCGAGTTGTTCCTCGGACTGGAAAAGAACGACCTGTTGAGAATGGTCGAGGTCCTGGTCCTCGGCATCGTCGCCATCCTGGTCATTCTGCTGGTGGTGCGGCCGCTTGTCTCCTGGGCGTTCGAGAGCATTCCGTCCGCCGCCGCCTTGGCGGCCCGGGGCATACCCTCCGAAGCCACGGTCGAGGAAGAACAGTCCGAGGAATTGATCGACATCGACCGGGTCGAAGGGCGGGTGAAGGCGTCGTCAGTGAAGAAAGTCGGCGAAATCGTTGAAAAACATCCGGAAGAAGCGCTCTCGATCATGCGCGCCTGGATGTATCAGAAAGGATAAAAAGGGTCATCCGCCATGGCGCGCATCAAGGATGATTACCGGGCGTTGTCGGGCCGCCAGAAGGCGGCGATCTTCATGCTTTCCTTGGGCCAGAAACAGTCCGGCATGTTGTTCGAGCGCATGGACGACGGGGAAATCCGCGAGATTTCGCAGGCGATGTCGGGTCTGGGCTCGATATCGTCGAACATCGTCGAGCGGCTGTTCGTGGAATTCGCCGACCGGTTGTCGTCGACCGGCGGCCTTGTCGGCTCCTTTGCCTCGACGGAACGCCTGTTGGCCGGCGCGCTGCCGGAAGAGCGGGTCAACACCATCATGGAGGAGATGCGTGGCCCCGCCGGGCGCACCATGTGGGACAAGCTGGGCAACGTCAACGAGGCGGTGCTGGCCAACTACCTGAAGAACGAATACCCGCAGACGGTGGCCATCGTGCTGTCGAAGATCAAGACCGACCACGCGTCGCGGGTGCTCTCGGTGCTGCCGGAGAACTTTTCGCTCGAAGTGATCATGCGGATGCTGCGCATGGAGGCGGTGCAGAAGGAGATTCTGGACCACGTGGAGCGCACGCTGAAAAACGAGTTCATGACCAACCTGGCGAGCGCGACGCGGCGCGACAGCCACGAACTGATGGCCGACATCTTCAACAACCTGGACCGCAACACGGAAAACCGTTTCATGACGGCGCTGGAGGAGCGCAACCGCGAAGCCGCCGAGCGCATCAAGCAGTTGATGTTCACCTTCGACGACCTTGTGCGCCTGGACGCCAGCGGCATTCAGCAGCTGCTGCGCCGGGTCGAGAAGGACCAGTTGGCGATGGCGCTCAAGGGCGCCTCGGAGGACGTCAAGGAGTTGTTCTTCTCCAACATGTCGGAACGCGTCGGCAAGATGATGCGCGAGGACGTGGAGGCCATGGGCGCGGTCCGGCTCAAGGACGTCGACGAGGCCCAGGCCGGCGTCGTCATCACCGCCAAGGAACTGGCCGACGCCGGTGAGATCGTCATCTCCACCGGCGAGGACAAGGGCGAGCTTATTTATTGAGCTTAAGTCACTGAAAATCGATGGAAACAAGCGAACAACCAATGAACGCCGATACGCGGAACGGGAATAGCGCCGAGGACCAATCGCCGATGACCGCGGTACGGAAATTTCTCTTTGAAAATTCCTTCGACGACGAAGAGCCGGAAGAGGTGGTTCCCACCTTCAGCGAGGAAGAAGTGAACGCCGCGCGCGAAGAGGGCTTCGCCGCCGGCAAGGAAGAGGGAATCCGCGAGGCCGCCGAATTGTGGCGGGAAATCAACAAAATCGTCGAGCGCAACCTCTCCGGCGAGCCGGAGAAGGCCGAGGCGCCGGCAGAGAGGCCGCTTGACCTGGCCCAGGAACCTGAACAGCCCGAAACACCCGAAGACGCGCCGGACCAGCCCGGCGATGAAGATACATCAACAGATCAAGAGGATTCTTGATCCTAGGAGGCCGCCATGGCTGAAGAAACCGATAGCCCTGAAGAGAAAAACTTCGAACTTCAAGATCTGAAAGACGCCGAGGCCCCGGCCGCGAAAGGCGGCGGCGAAGGCGAAGGCGAGAAAGACGCCCCGCGGACCCTGGGCGAAGCCGGCGGTTTTCCCGATATCGGCGATTTGCCCCGCTCGGCCAAGGATCTGGAAGCCGTTTACGATATTCCGGTCAAGGTTTCCGCCGTTCTCGGCAAGACCACCATGCAGGTCAGCCAGTTGCTGAAGCTGGGCCGCGGCGCGGTCATCGAGCTGGACCGCAAGGTCGGCGAGGCCATCGACATCTACGTCAACAACCGCCTGGTCGCCCGCGGCGAGGTGGTCGTCGTCGAGGAACGGCTTGGGGTGACGATGACGGAAATCATCAAGACCGATTCATCGAACTGAGGCGCCCCCGATGGCCGAGGAAATCGTCGTCCCCCTGCATAGCCGCCGCCGTCGCAACGGGTTCATTGCTTCGATTAACCGGGGGGTGGCCGAAACGGCCGTTTTGGAGGTTATTTAGATGCGCTTACTCATTGTCGGCACCCTAGAAGGCCAGATCGGCGCCGCCAGCCAGATCGCCATTCAGCGCGGCGCCCGGGTCGAACAGGTGGACACCACGGACGCCGGCCTGAGGGCGCTGAGAAGAGGCCAGGGTGCCGACCTGGTGATGATCGACGTGATGCTCGATATCGGCGGGTTCATTAAATCCCTGGAATTGGAGAGGATTTCGCTGCCCGTCGTCGCCTGCGGCATCGGCAACGACACCAAGGCGGCGGTCCGGGCCATCCGCGCCGGAGCCAAGGAATACGTGCCCCTGCCGCCGGGCATGGACCTGATTGCCACCGTCCTGGAAGCCGTGGTCGAGGAAAACCACGCCATCGTCCACAAGGACCCCAAGATGGCGGAAATCCTGAAGCTTGCCGCCCGGGTGGCGCCCAGCGATGCCACCATCCTGATCACCGGGGCGTCCGGCACCGGCAAGGAACTGATAGCCCGTCTGGTTCACGCCAAGAGCGGCCGCAAGGGCGGCAAGTTCATCGCCATCAACTGCGCCGCGATCCCGGAAAACCTGCTCGAATCCGAATTGTTCGGCCATGAAAAAGGCGCCTTCACCGGCGCCGTGGCGCGGCGGCTCGGCAAGTTCGAGGAAGCCAGCGGCGGCACGCTGCTGCTCGACGAAATCTCGGAAATGGACCCCCATCTCCAGGCCAAGCTGTTGCGGGCCATCGAGGAGAAGGAAATCGGCCGCGTCGGCGGTTCGAAGCCGATCCCCGTGGACGTCCGCATCGTCGCCACGTCGAACCGCAACATTGAAGACGAGGTCGCCAAGGGCAATTTCCGCGAAGACCTGTATTTCCGGCTCAACGTCATGAACCTGAAAATCCCGGCCCTGAACGAGCGGCCCGGGGACATCCCCGTCCTGGCCGAACATTTCGTCGCCAAATACGCCGAAGCCAACGGCATCCCGGCGCTTCCCATAACCAGGGAAGTCATGAAGAGGCTTGCCGGGTACACCTGGCCCGGCAACGTCCGCGAGCTTGAGAACGCCATGCACCGGGCGGTGCTGTTGTCGACCGCGGACGAAATCGAATCCAGGGCCATCATCCTGGGCGGCATCGAGGGCGGCGGCAACGGGACCCCGCCCGCGGTGGACGGCGAGGACGGATCCACCGCCGCCCTGGTCGGGCGCACCGTCGCCGACGTGGAACGCGAGCTGATCATCGATACCTTGCAGCACTGCCTGGGCAACCGGACCCATGCGGCGAACATTCTCGGCATTTCCATCCGCACGCTCAGGAACAAGCTGAAGCAGTACGGAGAGCGCGGCTACGCCGTGCCGACCCCCGGTGAGGCCGAAAGGCCGGCGGCGTGACGCTAGGGCGTTTTCCAACGCCGGCCACGGACCGTTAACGAAAACAAATCGACCAAAGGCATTTGACAGACATGGCCGAAGCCGCGCCCGCGAGAACCATCAAAAAAAGCGGCAACATCACCGCCATTGCGTCGGGCAAGGGCGGCGTCGGCAAGACTTGGCTTTCCATAACCTTGGCCCACGCCCTGGCTAAAGCCGAGGCCAAAACCTTGCTGTTCGACGGCGATCTGGGCCTGGCCAACCTGGATATCCAATTGGGCCTGATGCCGGAACAGGACCTGGGTAGCGTCATCGGCGGCAAGCTGACCCTCAATCAGGCGGTGCTCAACCACGACGCCTATGGGTTCGACATTATCGCCGGGCGGTCCGGGTCCGGCGGGCTGGTCAGCATCACCGCCAACCGGTTGAAGATGCTGGGCGACGATCTGAAGGTGCTGGCGGCCGGTTACGACCAGGTATTGATCGACCTCGGCTCCGGGGTCGAACAGACGGTCCAGAAACTGACCCGCTCGGCGGGCCGGGTGATCGTCGTCGTCACCGACGAGCCGACGTCGCTGACCGACGGCTATGCCTTTATCAAGGTGACTCACGCGGAAATCCCGGGAATCGAGATTCAGGTGGTCATCAACATCGTCAATTCGATGCGCGAAGGCGAACGCACCTATAATACGCTGCTTAAGGCCTGCGAAGGGTTTCTGAAGATTTCGCCGCCGCTTCTGGGCGTCATCCGCCGCGACGCCAAGGTGCCGGAGGCGATCCGCAGCCAGACCTCGATCCTGACCCGTTCACCCAACTCGGAGGCCGCCCGCGACGTGGAGAAAATCGCTCGGAAGCTGCTGATACCAAGAATCAATGATAAAGGCCCCTAGAAAAAGTGGATTTTCTCCAACAATCCTCCTTCCTTCGACACGCTCACTTGCGCTCGCTGCCCGGGATGAGGAATTACAATCCCTTATTCCCCGAAAATCAGATTTTCGCGCTCATACAGCCGGGCCGCGATAAAGATCAGGACCAGGGCGGCGATCATCGAGGACGCCATGGATATCATGGCGTCCGGGAACGCCACCCCGTCGCCGCCCACGAACTGCCCCAACAGCAGGGTCTGGGAAAAGGTCGGGATCATCATCATCCATTCCTGCGCCTTCACCGGCGCGAATACCAGGACCATCCCCGGCAGCGCCGGCACCAGCGGCAACAGGCCGAGATAGGTCTGCGCTTCCTTGAAGCTGCGGGTTATGGTGGCGATGATGAACTGCACCCCCACCGCGACCATCATCAACGGCAGGGTAATGGCGAATATCCCCAACAGGGTGACGGCGGAGAAAACCTCGGCGAAGCTGAAATCGCCGCTACCGCCGGCGGACTGGAAAACCACCTTGAAGGCGATCAATTGCACGGCCACGGCGATGCCGGTGAACAACAGCGCCGCCAGGAATTTGCCCAGCATCAGCCCCCACCGCTCCACCGGGTTGATGAGCAGCGGCTCCAACGAACCCCGTTCGCGTTCGCCCGACATGGTGTCGATAGCCAGGTAAACGCCGCCCATGAACAGGTTGAAAATGAGCAGCGGCGGCACCATGAACAGCAGGATTTGGGCGATATTGGCGCCCTTGGTGACGTCGATGCTCTTGATCGCCAGCGGCCGCAGGATCTGCACGTCGACCCCCAGCGCCTTGATGCGCTGACTCCAGACCCGGCGGTTGAATTCCCCCAGCAAGGAGGCCGTGCGGTTAAGCGCGATCAGGCCGGGCAGGTTCGAGGAATCGGAGACGACGTGGATGGTGGCCGTCCTGCCGGCCCGGAACAACTCTCCGAAGCCTTCCGGAATCACGACCGCGGTTTTCAGCTCGCCGTCGCGGATGGCGGCCTCGGTGTCCTTGGGCGCCGGCGTCACGGTGATGCCGCGGCCTTCAAGATAGGCGACGAACTCCGGCGCCCGTTCGGCGCCCAACACCGGCAGCGTCACCCGGGCCTCGGTCTTGACCATCACCACCCCGACAACGGCGGAAATCATCAGACCCAGCAACAGCGGCCCCATCAACGGATAGATCAATGCCACCAGCAACGAGCGCCGGTCGCGGGAATTGTCCATGACCTCCTTGGCGAAGACGACGAAGATGCGGCGCCACATTTCTCCCATCTCTCTTACCAGGATTCCGCACGCTGGGTGACGGCAAGAAACATGTTCTCTAGATCCGTCTCGCCGGTCTGGCGCAACAATTCATCGGTCGTTCCCCGGGCCACCACCCGGCCCAGCGACAGCACCACAATGTGGTCGGAAATGGCGGCCACTTCCTGCATGATGTGGCTGCAGAACAGGACGCAGCGCCCCTGGTCCCGCCAGTCGCGGATCAACTGGTGGACGGCGCGCGACGAGCCGACGTCGAGCCCGTTGGTCGGTTCGTCCAGCAACAGGTTCTGCGGCTCGTGGACCAGGGCGCGGGCGAGGCCGACCTTGCGGGTCTGTCCCTTGGAGAACCCCTTGGCGCGGCGGTCGGCGAAATCGTCGGCCCCCAGCAAGGCAAACAGCTCATCGATCCGGTTTTCCAGCGCCTTTCCGCCCATCCCGTGCAGGCGGCCGTAATAGCGCACGTGCTCGCGCGCGGTCAGGCGCGGATACAGGCCGCGGGTGTCGGGAAGGACGCCGATGCGGCGCTGGACCTCCTGGCGGTGAGTCACGGTGTCGAACCCGTCGATCCGGGCCGCGCCTTGATCGGGCCGCATGACGGTATAGAGGATTCGCAGCGCCGTCGTTTTTCCCGCCCCGTTGGGGCCGATGAGGCCGGTAATTTCGCCGTCTCGGGCCCCGAATTCGATCCCGTCCAGCGCCGTCACCGTTTTAAAGGTCTTTCGCAACCTGTGGACGTCAATCATGTCATGCCGTTTCGTTCATTAACGGGGAACCAGAAAAAGCGGCCCGAAAGAGAATCTATTTTTTTACCCGGGCCGGTAAAGACAAGGCCATTTTGCAGGCATTTTGGGGAATGAGGAAAAAAATTTTCACCAGGGCGCCTCCGTTCCCCCCCTGTGGCGGCCCCGCCCGCAAGCTTCTCCACAGGGGGGGGTAAAAACCCCGGAAAATCGCCGCTGTTCTCCTCCGGCCAATAAGGGGAATTTCCCCCTTTTTTCGATGCTTGCAAACAATTTTAGTAATAATTTAGCAAGGATTTTGGGCTCCAATTGTATTGACTTAGGAAACTCGTTTTGCCACGCTGTTGCCGTTATAGAGGCGTTTCGTGGCGACCAACAGCGGCCTAAACTGGCCGGTTAGCAATATTTCGTGTGTGGTACAGGAGTTTTTGGAAATGACGAGCAAGATCAGCCGGTTCTTTAAGGATCTCTGGAAGCATGAAGAAGGCGCGACGGCGATCGAATACGGGCTTATTGCCGCTCTTATCGCCGTGATTATCATCGCCGCCGTCACTCTGGTCGGCACCGACCTG
The DNA here is from genome assembly GCA_002686255.1 of Rhodospirillaceae bacterium. GTDB lineage: Bacteria > Pseudomonadota > Alphaproteobacteria > Rhodospirillales > Casp-alpha2 > Casp-alpha2. The sequence goes on along the minus strand of NZAZ01000083.1, from coordinate 8,983 downwards.
AGCAACATGTTTAACGACGTATCCAACGCCCTCTAACCGGTTAAACGTTTTTACTCCAGTTGCTGTTCCAGGCTTGGGAAGGCGGATTTCCGCCTTCCGTTGGAGTGTAAAGCAAGTTTCCGTCCGGGACGTCTTTCGCCGCCGTGCCATGGCTTTTGTCCAAGGCATCTGGAATGGGGTGAATCCCTTTCATTTCGGCCAAAAAGAAAGACCGGTTTTCGTTGAAAACCGGTCTTGCTCCGTGGCCGCTTTTTTGCCCTTTCGGAAGCCGCGGTGACCTTCCTGGCGGCCGTCCTGCATTGGCTTTGCGCGGCGGTGTATCCGCTGGCCCTGGCATGGGCGGCGGTCTCGGACGGCCGCCGTCTGATGATCCCGAACGGGGCTTCCATCGCCATTACCCTTTCGTTTCTTCCCGCCGCCCTTCTCGGCGGCGTCGGCCTTGCCGCCGCCGCCGGGCACTATGCGGTGGGCCTGGGCTTGCTTATGGCTGGCCTGGTCCTGTTTTCGCGGGGCTTCCTCGGCGGCGGCGACGTGAAATTTCTCTCCGCCGCCGGGGTTTGGATCGGCTGGAACGATCTCGGCGCGTTCCTGGCATTGGTGACGTTTATCGGCGGCGGGCTGGCGCTGGCCATTCTCGCCGTCCGCAAGTTCGGCGGCAAATGGCCGTGGGCCGATGCCATTGAATGGCTTGGCGACGGCCCCGACGCAAAAACACAGCCCGTCCCCTATGGCATCGCCATCGGGCTGGCGGCGTTGTTGCTGTTATCGAGGAATCCGGCGGTGCCGGCCTCATGGGCGGCACTGCCGGGCGGTTAAGAAAGCGCCCTTCCTTCACCGGCCGCCGGACGGGCGGCGGGCGCGCCCGCCTCTGTACGCGGTACGGTTTTCCGGGGAATTTTCAGAATCGCGCAACGGGCAATGGTTGACCGTTGCATCCCGGCGCCCGCGAGAGCCGAAAGACCCCCCCCTCTTTTGCATGACGCCGCCGGGGCGGCTAAAATCCGATAAGTATTTCAAGACTCTGTCCTTCACAAAGGGATTTCGATGACCGACGCCGAGGCTCAGATCCTTATTCCGCGGAATGACGTTGCCGAACCCGAAGTTTCGATCGTCATCCCGGCGATGAACGAGGAACCGGTGATCGGCGAATTCATCGACTGGTGCATGGAAGGCATCGAAAAGGCCGGCGCCCGGGCCGAGATCCTGATTGTCGACAGTTCCGCCGACCGCACCCCGGAGATCGCGCTGGAAAAGGGGGCGCGTGTCCTGAAGACACCGCCCCGGGGATTGGGCCGGGCCTACCGGGACGCTTTGGGCGTCATCCGGGGCCGTTACGTGATCATGGGCGACGCCGACTGCACCTATGACTTCCGCGAGATCGGGCCTTTCCTTGAACGCTTCCGCGAAGGCCATGAATACATCATGGGGTCGCGCTTTCGGGGCTCGGTGGAGGCCGGGGCCATGCCGGCCCTGCACCGCTATTTCGGCACGCCTTTGACGAATTTTCTTCTCAACCTGATCTACGGCACGAAGTTTTCCGACATTCACTGCGGCATGCGCGGGATCACCCTGGCGGCGCTCAAGGACATGAACATCCGCTCCCGGTCCTGGGAATACGCCTCCGAGATGGTGGTCAAGTCGGTGCGCATGAAATTGAGGACGGTCGAGGTGCCGGTCAGGTTCTACAAGGACCGCCACGGCCGCCAAAGCCACCACAAGCGGATCGGATGGTTTTCCCCCTGGCACGCCGGGTGGATCAACCTCCGGGCGATGCTGATCTACGGCGCCGATTTCTTCGTCATGAAGCCGGGGATGGCGCTGCTGGCGGCGGGGTTGGTGATCGCCTTGGGGCTGATGGCGGGGCCGGTGACCCTCGGCGGCATCACCTTTTCGCTCAACACCATGATGCTGGGGGCGACGCTGTCGATCATCGGCCTGCAATGCCTGTTCCTCGGCTGCATGGCCCAGACCCTCTACGACCCCACAGGCGAAGCCAAGCGGCGCTGGCTCAGGGTCTTTGCCTACACCCGAACGATGGCCTTCTCGGGCCTGTTGTTCGCGGCCGGGGCGGGGCTGGGGATCAATTTCGTCAACGCCTACGTCAGCGCCGGCTATACGGTCTTCGCCGACATGGTGACCACCAACCACTTGGGGCTTGCCGGCCTTACGGCGATCATGCTGTCGTTCCTGACCTTCGTGTCGACGCTGTTGCTGCACGCCATCGCCGCCCATGCGCCGGAACCCCCGGCCGGCGCCGGCGAAAAGGAATAAACAGAGCGATGTCGCGCCAGGGCTCTTACGGCCAGACCCGCCCGCCGACCTTGGTGGACCGTTTTGGAATCTGGCTATCGGCGCGCCGCATCCGGGCTTATGCGGGGAATCCTTCGGGAAAGAGGATCGGCGATTTCGGGTGCGGCCACGACGCCAGGATCGCCAGGTCTTTTCTGACCTCCGCCGATCACCTGGTGCTGGTGGACCTGTCGGTTTCCCCCGAATTGAAGGAAAACCCCAGGGTCACCGCCATCGAAGGGGAACTGCCCGACGCCCTTGCGGCGCTCCCCGATGCCTCCTTGGACATCATCCTATGCAATTCGGTGCTGGAGCACCTGTGGGCGCCGCTGGACGCGGTAACGGCGTTTCACCGCCTTTTGGCGCCGGACGGAGTCGCCCTGATCAACGTGCCGTCGTGGCGGGGCAAATGGTTCCTGGAGTTCTCGGCCTTTCAATTGGGGCTCTCGCCGCCTGAGGAAATGGACGACCACAAGGCCTATTACGACCCCCGCGACCTGTGGCCGATGCTGGTGCGGGCGGGTTTCCTGCCCCACAACATCACCTGCTTTAGGCACAAGTTCGGGCTCAACACGTTCGCCGCCTGCCGCAAGGGCGCCGACGACACCACGTCCGCCGCCTGAAGATGGCGCGCCGCAAAACCGACGCTGCAAACCCGAAAGACCGGTGGGACCGTCACTGGGACCGTTATGCCGAGTCGACCCGGGCCAACCCCGGACAGTTCCTGCGCCGGCGCCTGATCGAGCGGCTTCTGGGCGACATGGGTTCGGACGCCCGTATCCTCGACCTTGGGTGCGGGTCCGGCGACCTGCTGGCGGCCTTGGCGGAAACCTTTCCCCAGGTCGCCCTCGCCGGCGCCGATCAAAGCCAAAGCGGCCTCGGGCGCACCCGCCAATACCTGCCCGGGGCGAAACTGTACCGGTTCGATTTCAGCCAACCGAACACCGCCCCCGAAGAGCTTCGGGGATGGGCCAGCCACGTCGTCTGTTCCGAGGTCCTGGAGCATGTGGATGATCCGGCGCCGGCCCTCGAAGCCGCCGCCCGTTGCCTGAAACCCGGCGGGCGGCTGGTGGTTACCGTACCCGGCGGGCCGATGACGGCCTTCGACCGCCACATCGGCCATCGCCGCCACTTCACCAAGGCGCGGCTGATAGAGATGCTGGAAGCGGCGGGATGGCGGGTCGAGACCGCGCTAGCGGCCGGGTTTCCGGTGTTCAACCTCTACCGGTTGGTGGTGCTGATGCGGGGCCGGCGGTTGATCGACGACGTCAGCGGCCGCCCTGGTCCTTTGGCGCGGGCGGTGATGGCGTTGTTCCGGGAAATGATGCCGCTGGCGTTGTTCGATTCGCCGTGGGGCTGGCAGATCGCCGCCAGCGCCAGGGGACCGGCCAGAGGACCGGGACGGCGGCCGGATTAATTCCTTACCGGGAGGGAACGATCTCGAACAGCCGGAACCCCTGCCGCAAGTCCCGGGGCAGCCCGACCTCGACGATCCATTCCGGAAACTGGCCCCGTTCCAGTCGCTTGTAGAGAATCCTGTCGCCGCCGCCCATCAGGAAATAGCCGTCGTCGGCCGAATGCTCGCAGATCAGGATCAGGTCTATCTGCCGCTGGCGCGCCAATTTCAGGATTTCCCCGTCATCGACACCACGGAGGATGCGTACGCTGTCCAGGATTCCCGGCGCCTGGGAATGGTGCAGGGTCGCCGTCACCCGGTGGCGGGTCCGGTACAGCAGCTCGGCGCCGAAATTGACCGACGCCAGGATCGTCCGCGGCCGGTCCGCCCACGGCGGCGCCTCAAGGTACCGCGCCATCGCCTGCACCGGGCACAGCCGGGGGTCGCCGCCCTCGGACAGGGACCGGGCCGGGGCGCCCTGGGCGTAGACCAGCGCCGTGCCGGCGGCCAGCGGCCCGACGGCGAGCAGCACGACGACCGGGACCTTGACCGCCATCCGGGACGGGAACCGGAACCGCCGGTCGATGGCGGCGTCGGCGCGGACGATCAGGTCGGCGACGGCGAAGGTCATAAATAGCCCCACGTAAAGCGACCACCGGATCCAGTTCAACGCAAACAGCAGATAAACCAGCGACGAGACCGCCAGCAGCAACCACGCCCACCTCTCGCCGCCGGTTTCCGTTTTCAGCCGCCACAGAGCCCAGGGGCCGGCGATCAGGGACACACCGGCGTAAAGCAGGAAATGCGGGACGTCCTTGATCGGCCCGTATTCTGCGACCCTCTCGAAAATCTTCAGGATCATCGGGTCGAAATCCTTCAGCGGGTTGACCAACACCTTGGGATACAAAAGCCACATCACCACCAGCACCGCGGCGGCCCCGGCAACGGCCACGGCCAGCCGCCCGGAAACGCCGGCCGGTCCCCGCCCGGCCAGCCGGGCCACCGCCCACCAGAACGCCGCCAGCAGCGCCGCCAGGGTCAGGTGGACGATGGAGATACGGTCGTAGCCGACGTCGAAAAAACCGGGCCCGCGCTCGACCGCCAGCGCCACGGCCATCCCCGCCAGCAGGCCCAGCGACAGGTTCAGCACCGGGCGGGCCCCCGCCGCCACGGTTTCCCCGCCGTCGCCCTCGAACACCCATTTCAGGCCCAGCGCCGTCAGGCACAGGGCGGCGGTGACCTGCATCTCGGCCCCGAGCCAGAAACCGGCGGCCAGGACCACGCCGGCGCAGGCGGCATGGCGGCCGGTTTCTGGCTCGGTTCCGGTCAGCGAATGAACGCTAAACCCGATCGCCAGCACCGCGATCAACCCGAACAGCATGTGGTGATCGGCGTGGCCGAGGGTGGCGTAGCCCAGGACCCCGAACTGCACGGCGGTCAGGGCGCCGGCGATCAAGGCCCCGGCGCGGCCGATCAGCGGCCGTGCCGCCCACACCACCGCCGCCGCCGTGAACAGGTGCAGGATCGGGCTGATGACGGCGCCCGACCAGTAAAGCGCCGCCTTGACCCCGAGCGCCGGCATCAGCGGCAGCGCCAGGACGATCAGCAGCATGTCGAACAGCCGCGACCAGTGCAGCGCCCCGCCATAAGGCCAGTTGGCCCGGGGCAGGCTGGAATCGAACCAGGCGCCGGTCTCCAGCAACCTTTCGACGCGGACCAGCCGCGCATAGCCGTCGCTGTCGGCCAGGTTGCCGTAGACGACGACCGTATCGCCCAGCAGCCACCAGAAGACGTGGACCATGGCGACGAAGCCGACGACCGCGGCCAGCGGCCAGGCGGCGTCCTTTTCCGGCCCGTCCAGGCCCGGCTTGCCCGGTTTAGTCGTTTCGGTTTCGGCTGCGGCCACGGTCTGTCCCCGGCTTTGTCGGTGTGACGCCATGATATACCAAGGAGCGGGGACAGCGGAAACGCAAAGGATTACAAGGGTTCCCCAGGGGCGTGGCGAAAAAACGCAACGATTTCTTAAGGGTTGCCAGCATAGTTTTGATTCAATTGAGGGAATCGGATCAAAACGCCCGATTCATCAGGCCAGAAAACCAACCCCGGAGAATTCCGCATGCTCTTGAGGGGACTGTTGTTCGCGGCGGCGCTGGTTGCCGGCGTCGCCACATCCACCGGAGTCATCCTGATCGACCCGGACACGCTCGCCAACCGGGATTCCGAGGGCGAAACCCTGGCCCTGGCGCCGATTTCGCTCGGCAATCCGACGGCCGCGGCGACGCTGACAACGCGGCGCCGGGAAACGCCCACGGACGGCGACCCGGGCGCGGTGACGGCGCTGCCCGATCTTAAGGTTCCGCTCCGCGTCGGCCGCGGCGACACCCTGGCCGGGATGTTGACCGGCGCCGGCGTTTCACCCGCCGACGCACGGGGCGCGATTTCGGCGCTGTCGAAGCACTTCAACCCCCGGCGCATCAAGCGCGGGCAGACGGTCGCGGTCCTGTTCGCGCCGCCGGCCGTGGGTTCGCCGGAAGCCAACCGGCCGGAGCCGGGGAAGTTCCTGGGCCTCGTGGTGGAGCCCGATTACGACACCGCCATCCGCGTCGAAAAGACCGCCGAAGGGGCCTTCAGCGCGGCGAAGATCAAAAAATCCCTGACCCAGGCCCCGGCCCGGGCCGGGGGCGTCATCCGCACCAGCCTCTACGTCGCCGGGCGCAAGGCCGGGATTCCCCGCCGGGTGCTGGCGGAACTGATCCGCGCCTATTCGTGGGACATCGATTTCCAGCGCGACATCCGCGCCGGCGACCGTTTTGAGGTCATGTACGAGCGTTTCTTCGATGGCCAGGGGGACGGCAAGCGGCGGCTCGTCTATTCGGGCCCGATCCTGTATGCGGCGTTGACCCTTTCCGGCAAACGCCATCCCATTTACCTGCACGCCACCCGGGACGGCGACAGCGATTATTATGATGACAAGGGTCAATCGGCCCGCAAGGCGCTGATGCGCACCCCCATCGACGGGGCCAGGCTGTCGTCCGGCTTCGGCCGCCGCCGGCATCCGATCCTGGGTTACACCAAACTACACCGGGGCGTCGATTTCGCCGCCCCCCGGGGCACGCCGATCTATGCCGCCGGCAACGGCGTCGTCGTGCGGTCGGGGCGCAACGGGGCGTATGGAAAGTACATCCGCATCCGCCACAACAGCCGCTATTCGACCGCCTACGCCCATATGCGGGCCATCGACAGGAGCGCCCGGCGCGGTAAGCGCGTCAAACAGGGACAGATCATCGGCACCGTCGGTTCGACGGGACGGTCCACCGGCCCGCACCTGCATTATGAAATATTGGCCGGCGGGGTCAGGACCAATCCGATGAAGGTCAAGATGCCGCCGGGGCGGAAGCTCAAGGGCGAAGAGCTGGAGGATTTTCAGGTCGCGCGCGCCGTCATCGACGGGAAGTTCGCCGCCTTTGAGCCGAAGGCCAAGGTCGCCGCGGCGGGCAAATGACCGATATCCACGCCGCCGCCGCCGACGACTGGCCCAGGCGTCAACTCGTCGGCTTCAGCGACTTCCAGTAATCGGTGTTCAGGTCCTTAAGGAACCAGTCGTGGGCATTGCCGAGGCAATGGCGCATGGAGAAGCTGCCCGGCGACAGGGCGTTTTCCCGGCAATAATCGACGTAACGGCGGTTCCACGCCAGCGGTTCCCCGGTCAGTCCCTTTTCCGGGGCCAGCGCCCGTTGCCACAGGGTCTCGCTGTCCTCGGTTGAAATCGAGCCCTGTTGCGGCAGCCGGTTGATGATCCGGTTGGTCAGCCGGGCCATGGCCATGTTTTCGCCGTTCCGGGCCGCCCAGTAGCGGCCGGTGGTTTCGACCTCGCTCAGCGCCAGCGTTACGTCGTCCGCGGTTTGCGGTTTCGGATCGCCGGCCTCGGGCACCGGCAGCAGCATCGCCAGGCGCTCGACCTTCACCGTCAGCCGGCTCAGGCCGCGGTCCTTCAGGAACCGGGACGGCACCGAAAACCTGAACGCCGAATGGCCGCGATAACTGTCGAAGCGCAACAGTTCCGGGGCCAGCGCCACGGCCGCGCCGTCTTTGCGGTAGCCGGTGAAGGCGACGGCGGCCCGTTCCGGGCCATGCAGGCCATAGGCCGTGTCCCGGGTCGGCGGCGTGCGGCTCTGTTGCAGGCAGATGGTGGAAAATTCGGCCGAACAGCCGCCGCCGGCGCAGGCCAGCTCCACCTCTTCAACCGTCGGGACGGCGGCGACGATCTGCGGCGCCGCCTGGGCGCTTCCGGCAACGAGAACGGCGGCGAAGACAAACGACACGAATGCGATGATTGGGACAGGACGGTGTTTGGACGGCATGACGAACTCCCTCCAAAAGAATCGGACGGTCAATACTGTCACGCCCCAATGAGGCCGGTCAACGGGGCGGCGGCCGGGCCGTTCATGGGCCTGTTTCCTACCACAGCCGGCGGATGCCGTAATCGTCGAAAACCTTTTCGTTGCTGACAAGCGGCACGCCGAGGGCCTGGGCCTGGGCGATGAGCATGCGGTCGAAAGGATCGCGGAGCGGCCCCGGCAGGCTTCCGGCCCGGGCGCCGTCGGCAATACTGATCGACAGTTCGGTGAACCCCTGCGAGGTAACCGCGGCCGCCAGGCCGGCGGCCGCCTCGACGGCGCCGGGAAGTTTTCCGATGCGCACCTTGGTGGCGATTTCCCAGGCCGAGGCGGCGCTGACGAAAACCGTATGGGCCTCGTCGCCGATGAAGTCGCGGGCCGGTTTCGACAGCCGCTTGTCGCCGTCCAGCCACCACAGCAGCGCATGGGTGTCGAGGAGGGCCTGCATTCTTAACGTTCCCAGGCGTCTAGTTCATCTTGCGGCAGCGGATCGAAGAACGAGTCGTCCACCCACACCTTGCCGCGCATCGCCCCGAACTCCCGTTTCGGCTTGGGTGCATCGACGGGCACCAACCGCACCATGGGTTCCTTGCCGCGGGCAATTATTATGTCCTCGCCGGCACAGGCACGTTTGATCAGTTTTGACAGATGGGTCTTGGCGGCATGGATGGTGGTCTGGGTCATGGCGGGCTCCAAAAAATTAACTTAGTCTATTTAGCTTAGCTAAATTTTTGAAAGAAATCAATCCCTCCTATTTACGCCCAATGCGGCCCTCATACTTCGACCAAGCTCAGCATGAGGGCCTCATCCTGAGGAGCGGAGCGTCTCGAAGGATGAGGAGCGGAGCGTCTCGAAGGATGAGGAGCGGAGCGTCTCGAAGGATGAGGAGCGGAGCGTCTCG
>NZAZ01000082.1 GCA_002686255.1 Rhodospirillaceae bacterium | reverse complement strand
GTGACCCTGCCCTTTTCCCGCAGCAGCGGCAGGCTCCAGGCCTGGCCGTCGACGACGATCACCCGCACCATGGGGTTGATGCCCTTCGGCAGGCCGCCCTCGAACAGGAACGGAGTGGGCGAGGTGTCGTAGCCGGCATAGGGATTGGCGCCGTAGTCGCGCATGCCGGGGTCGTTGGGCACCAATACGTCGCCCGCAGGCGCGCGTTTCTTGAGGTCGGCGAAGGATTCGAGCCTGGCCGGGATGGTCTTCAGCCGCTTGCCGGTCATCTCGCCGACGATGCCTTGGCCGAGGAACTGCTGCCACCAGCTTTCGGTCTGGCGGTCGTACATCACCATGTCGGAATGACGCAGCTTGCCGGTGGTGCCGAAGTCCAGGACCTTGCCGTCGAGGCGGCGGTCGAAGACGATGGCCGAATTGCACAGCGGGCAATAGGTCACGGTCACCGGCACGCCGCCGAGCTCGTCGTTGACGATTTCGTGCCAGGTCAGAACGCGCAGCGGATAGGCCCGGGCCTTGCCGTTGATGATCAGCCCGACCACCGGCTCCGTGCCGGCCAGGTCCTTGATCCGGGAAATGGGCACGGCGCGGGGGTCGTCGATGGACGGGATGCCGTCCTTGGGCGGGCCGCCGGAGATGATTTCGCCGAGGTCGATGGAGGTCTTGGAGAAATCGGTCTTCGGCCACTCCAACTTCCAGGACAGCCGGGTCAAGGGGTTGGCCCCGGCCCCGGACGGCGCCAACAGCCCCCAGACGGCCCCGGCGGCGACAACGGCGGCGGCGAACAGTCCGAAAGCCTGAAAATGACCACGATTAAACCTCATCACCCAAGTTTGAAGGCCCCGACGCGCCCGGACAAGGCCCTGGCGTTCACATCATGGTGAGGAACCGGGCCCGGGGTCCCTGTTGAAACGGCGGCGAACAATATACCCGGCCGCCGCCAAATTGCTATGATCGGGGGCAAGCCGCCAGGAGGAGAGATGCTCAAGCAAGCGGACAGCTACGAGGAAGTCTACGGGTCATTCGCCTGGCAGGTGCCCGAGGCCCTCAACATGGGCGTCGAGGTCTGCGACAGGCACGCCGGCGCCGGCGGCGCGCGGACGGCGCTGATCTTCGAAAACGAAAACGGCGCCGTCACCGAGTACAGTTTCCAGGCCCTGAAGGGCCTGTCCAACAAGTTCGCCAACCTGCTTAACGCCAAGGGCCTCAAGAGGGGCGACCGGCTGGGCATTCTGCTGCCGCAGTCGATGGAAACGGGCATCGCCCACATCGCCGCCTGGAAGGCGGGGTTGATCTCGATCCCGCTGTTTACGCCGTTTGGCGAGGATGCGCTGAAATTCCGTCTTTCCGACAGCGGCGCCCGGGCCCTGGTCACCGATACGGAGAACCTGGGCAAAATCGAGGCCATCCTCGGCGACCTGCCGGACCTGGAGGTGGTTTTCGCCGCCGGCGCCAAGCGGGACGGCAACGCCATCGTCGGCCTTTGGCCAGGGCTCGACAACGCCCGCGACGACTTCGCCGCGGTCAAGACCAGCGCCGACGAGCCCGCGTTCATCAGCTATACGTCGGGCACCACCGGCAACCCGAAGGGCGCCCTGCACGCGCATAGGACCATGATCGGCCACCTGCCGGGGATGGAATTTCCGCACGAATTCTTTCCCCAGGCCGGCGACCTTATGTGGACGCCGGCCGACTGGGCGTGGATCGGCGGCCTGATGAACGCCTTGATGACGGCCTGGTATCACGGCGTTCCGGTGCTCGCCCACCGGGCCCGCAAATTCGACCCCGAACACGCCGTCCGATTGATGGCCCGGCACAGGGTCCGCAACACCTTCATGCCGCCGACGGCGTTGAAGCTGATGCGCGAGGTGGAAAACCCGGCCCAAAGGTTCGGGGTCAAGCTGCGCACCGTCGCCGTCGCCGGCGAGCCGATGGGGGCGGAGCTTCTGCAATGGGGCCGCCAAGCGCTCGGCGTCGGCTTCAACGAATTCTACGGTCAGACCGAATGCAACCTGGTGACGTCCAATTGCGGCCGCATCATGGAGCCCAGACCCGGCTCCATGGGCCGGGCCGTCCCCGGCCACCGGGTCGAGATTATCGACGCCGGGGGCAACGTGCTCGGACCCGGGGAGGAGGGCCATATCGCCGTTAAGAGCCCCGACCCGGTGATGTTCCTGGAATATTGGAACGACGCCCGGGCGACCAGGGACAAGTTCTCAGGCCGCTGGCTTTTGACCGGGGACCGGGGGGCCAAGGACGCGGACGGATATTTCTGGTTCCTGGGCCGCGAGGACGACGTTATCACGTCGGCCGGCTACCGCATCGGCCCCGGCGAGATCGAGGACTGCCTGGCCCGCCACCCGGCGGTGGCGCTGGCCGCCGTCATCGGCATCCCCGATCCGCTCAGGACCGAGCGGATCAAGGCCTTCATCCAGCTCCGCCCCGGCCACAACGGCGATCCGGGCCTGGAACGGGACATCCGGGATTTCGTCAACCGGCGCCTGTCGCCGCACGAAAAGCCGCGCCTCATCGAATTCGTCGAAACGCTGCCGATGACGGCGACCGGAAAGATCAAGCGCAAGGACCTCCGCGACGCCGAGATCGCGAAACTGGAAAAGGAAAAAGATGCGTCAGGGCGACCCCCTCGCTATTAACCCCCCGTTAATGCGGGCCGTGGATGATAAGGGCGGTTGAGGTTGAGGACGCAATAATGGCGGACGAAGAACAAGCTCCAGAAACTCAAAGTTCCGGCGAACCGGCCACGGAAGCGGAAGCCCTGATGGACGTCGAGGTCGAGATCACGGCCGTCCTGGGTATGGCGACGATGCCAATTTCCCAAATTCTCAAGCTTGGCCGCGGCGCCGTAGTGGAATTGAACCGCACCGTCGGCGAGGACATCGAGGTCCGCGCCAACAACCGGCTGGTCGCTAAAGGCGAAGTCATCGTCGTCGACGACCGCCTGGGCGTGACGATGACCGAAATCATCAAAACAACTTGAGAGTTTCCCATGGGTACAGAACCCGAGATTTACCGTACCGCCAGCCTGCTGATCCAGGAATACGGCGAAATGGCGCCGCCGGCGGCTTTTATCCGCGCCGATCAGTTGCTTGACAAAGGCGACATCTCCGGCCGCCGGGTATGGCTCCGCATCGCCCGGGCCGCGAAGGATCTGTTGTCGGAAAAGCGCCCGGCCAACGTTTCCCTTCATTAGCGCCGGGTGACAATGCCCGCTCCGCTGGCCGTCCCGGGGTCCCTTAACGCCTTAAATTCAGTCTTCCCGGTCCCCGCCCTGGGGCTCCAGGTATTTCTGGTAAAAGATCAACCAGACCTTCCCGGCCCCCCATAGAACGACCATGATCGCCACCGCGAAAACGCCGACCTTCAGGTAAGCCAGGGCCTGGCCCGCCATGAAACTCATGGTGTCCCCTTTGCGCCGCTCCCGCGGCCCTGCCCTTCGGTGCCTTTCTCGACGCATTCGAAGGTGCTGATCTTCTTCCTAAACCCGAGGATCGGACCGGCCTGTTCGATCCCCATTTGAACCCGCCGGGCGACCTTGGCGTATTTGGCGCAGTGGCTGTCGGCCATCGCCTGCGCCACCCCCGGTTGGGTGGAAAGGTGTTCGATGGAAATCTCGTTTTCATCGGCCTTGAGGGTGCATCCGCCGAGAACGGCGGCGGTCAAAAGGGCGGTCATAAGGATTGCGGTTCGGCCAAGGGTCATGACCCCCGGACGGTACACCATTGACGGCCGCCGGGGAAAAATAAGGGCTTCGTATCCGGCTCGACCGGCGAACGGGTTAAATGGGAAATGGCCTCAGCCGGACGTCAGTTGGGTAACGGCCTTGATCAGGGACGACATCCGGAAAGGTTTGGAAAGGGAGCGGCGGGCGCCGAGTTTTTCCATCCACCTGAGATAGGGTTGATGGGCGGAAACGGCAATTATCGGTAAATCCGGAGACAAATGGTGCAATTGTTTCATGGTTTCGACTCCTTCGCCGTCATCCATCACCACGTCGGTGATGACGATGTCATGGGGTTGGCGTTTAAAGACAGCCACCCCAATGTCCCCGGATGAAGCCGCCGTCACCTAGTATCCCTCCTTTTCCAGGCCCAGGCGGACTTCCTCGCGAAAATCAGCATCGTCCTCGATCAAAAGCACGGAAACCATGCAAGAGTATTGTTTCCTCCCGACGGTAGTTCCATTCATTTTTTGTGGTTTTTGGTAAAAATCCCGTGATCGCCGGGATTATTCAAGGCGTCTGATGCCTTAAAAAAGAAATCTTGAATCCGTTCTCTCGCCGAAGCCCTTTTTTTCTATCTATCAACTCGATCACCCCTATTATGCTTGACCCCTCGCGGCCGGCAACCGAGGAGGACGCTTCATGCCACGGGACTTCGAAATCCGAAACCAGCATTTCCTTAAAGAGATGGAACAGGCTACTAGGCCGCGCGGCCGGTATCTTGGCCAGGCGTTCAGGATCGCCGAAGCCGATGCCGGCGACGCGCCGGGAGGCGGATCGGTGTTTACCATCGCCTTTCCCCGCCAACGGATGCAAACGGGTTATTGACGGGACGGGCCTTGATGGCGGAAAAGAAACCATCCGCGAAAGAAAACCGCCAATGAAAAAATCAGCCCGGCGCGGGAAAGCCTTGTTGATTTTCCTGATCCCGGCCGTTATCGGCCTGCTTTTCCTCGCCTTTCCCGACGGCGCCGCCGGCAGCGCCGAAAAAGGCCAGGCCATCGCCGAAAAGCATTGTTCCCGGTGCCATGTGGTCGGCGCCCTTAACCCGATGGGCGGGATCGGTTCCACGGCGTCCTTCCAGATGATCGCCAAGATGCCGGATTACCTGGAACGCTTTCAAACCTTCTACGCCCGCCGGCCGCACCCGGCGTTCCTGCGCGTTCCCGGGGTGTCGAGATGGAGCAACCTGCCGGCCTACGCCACCGAGTTCTCCATTACCTTAGTGGAGGTGGACGACATCATCGCCTTCGTCAAGACTCTGGAAAAAATGCCGATCCGGGGCAAAAAAAGCAGGTTCCAAAACCAACGCCGATGAACGACCTCGACGAAACCGATATCGACGCCGCCCTCGAAGACGCCCGGGGCCACCATCAGGCCGGCCGCCTGGCCGAGGCCGAGGCGCTTTACCGCCAGATTCTTGACGCCCAACCGCGGGCTGCCGCGGTGTTGAGCAAGCTGGCGGCGGCGCTGGCCGGCCAGGGCAAGCTGGACGATGCCCGCGAAGCGCTCGGCCGGGCCCTCGACATCGACCCCGATCTCGTCGAAGCCCACAACAACCTGGGCGCCGTCCAGCAAATCCAGGGCGACCTGGAAGACGCCGCCCGATCCTACGGCCGGGCGTTGGTCATCGATCGAGGCCACGCGCCGGCCCATGTCAACCTGGGCCACGTTCTCAAACGCCAGGGGAAGCTGGAAGACGCGATCGTTTCCTACCGCCGGGCGCTGGTCATCGACCCCGGCTTCGCCGAGGCCCATAACGGCCTGGGGGTGTCGTTGCTGGTTCAGGGAAAGCCGGAAGAGGCTGCCGTTTTCTTCGAAAACGCATTGAAGATCAATCCCCAACACGCCGAGGCCCACAACAACCTCGGCAACGTGTTGAGGAACCAAGGCAGGCTGGATGAGGCCGTGGCGTCGATTGAACGCGCCCTGGCGTTGGCGCCCAACCTTGTCGAGGCCCATATCAACCTCGGCAACGCGAGGAAGAGCCAGCGGAAAGTCGACGCCGCCGCCGAGGCCTATACGCGGGCGCTTTCCCTCGACCCGGCGAACCCTGAGGCACATTGGAATTTCGCCCAGGTGCTCCTGTTGATGGGCCGGCTCGAGGAAGGCTGGGCCGAATACGCCTGGCGCACCCGGTGCGAGGAGTTCAGCGCCGTCAATTGGAACTTCAAGCAGCCCCTCTGGGACGGCTCGGACTTGGACGGCGGAACGGTGCTGCTTTACGCCGAACAGGGCTTCGGCGACACCATCCAGTTCCTCCGCTACCTGCCGATGGTCGCGGCCCAGGGGGCAGCCAAGGGGGGCAGCGTCATCCTGCAATGCCCGGCCCCGTTGACGAGGCTGTTCGAGGCGGCGCCGGCGGCGGCGGACGTTGCCTTGGTGATCAAGGTCGATGACGCCGATTTCGACCTTCAGGCACCGCTGCACGGCCTGCCCGGCATCTTCGCCACCACGCTCGACAATATCCCCGCCGATGTCCCCTACCTGCGCCCGCCCGGGGACGCCCCGCCGGCCCTGGAATCATCCGGCGGCTTCAAGGTCGGCCTGGTCTGGGCCGGCAGCCCGACCCACAAGAACGACGCCAACCGTTCCGTTGGCTTTGAGCGTTTGGCGCCGCTTTTCGATATCGAAGGCGTCGATTTTTACAGCCTGCAGGTGGGCGAGCGAAGCCGCGACATCGGCGCCCGGGAACTGGACGGCAAAATCGCCGATCTGGGCCGGGGCCTGGTGGATTTCGCCGCCACCGCGGCGGCGGTCGGGCAACTGGACCTGGTGATCACCGTCGATACCTCGGTGGCGCACCTGGCCGGCGCCCTTGGGGCGCCGGTGTGGACGTTGCTGCCGTGGGTGCCGGACTGGCGCTGGCTGCTGGACAGGGACGACAGCCCCTGGTATCCGACCATGCGGTTGTTCCGCCAGCCGGCGGCCGGCGATTGGGACGCCGTCATCGGGGCGGTCGGGGCGGCGCTTCGCGATCATAACAGAGCCGAAATTGCGCCAAAACGCTTATCGACCATTGGGGAAAAGCCGGTTTTTCTCCGCCCCGCCCCCGGTGTAGACTCCCATCCTCCGCCCGGAGAAGGTGGTCTTGTCGATAATCTCCGAACAGGGAAATTCGCGGCCGAGACATCGTTCAAATATAACTTCCTGCGCTACAACCAATATGGGGTGCTGAAGGCCCATTGGCCGCTCAAATTCTGCCTCCTCTTCCTGTGCCGGCATATGCTGCTGCTGCTCGCCCTCGTCGCCATGCAGTTCAAGGGCTCCGGCGGGCGGGAAATGACCTACCTGACGCCGCTGCTCGACAAGGCCTTCATCATTTCCGACCTGCCGGCCCTGGCGGTGTTCTACGTGATCGGCGCCCGGCGCCCGGATTCGAAAAACCTCTACCGGTGGATCTGGCGCAACGGACGCTCCCTGGTCCTCGCCTCGGTGGCTTTGTATCTGGGCATCGTCACGCTGCGCAACGGCCTGGTCCTTTCAAACTATGCCGCCGTCGAATGGGCGATGATCGCCGGCAATGCCATCGTTGCCTTCTATGCCTGGCGTTCGGAATTCATCCGCGACCTTTTCCACGAATTCCCGCCGCCGCCGGAGGAGGAGCCGGAACCTGAATCCTGAAACGGACATCCAAGGACTGCGGGAGAATGATCCACATCGCAATTTTCTTCTCGCCCCCGGTCGACCCCAAGGCGGCGGAAGCGCCCTGGTCTCTCTACCAGTTAATGAGGGCGTCTATCCAAAGGGTAAGCCCCAAGGCCGCTGGCAACGCCGTAAAAACGCCAAAATCCTTCCCCAAGGCCTTTAGGGTCAGAACTCATTAACCATTAGATGATTCAATGGTCTGGAACTCAACATCGGAGGTTTCAGGCCATGAGACGTTTATTTTGG
>NZAZ01000081.1 GCA_002686255.1 Rhodospirillaceae bacterium | reverse complement strand
CGAACGTACTTCCCTCCCCAGAATCGATCCACGTTGGATCCATAGAATTCGGACAATACACCGGTATCCAGTATCTCCATGACCACTTTCTTTTCTTCATCCCCGATGGTGTTATATCTTGGGAAAGGTTTTTTACGAACAGGTGTACCACCGATAATTGCGGGCTTGCTTAATTCCATTTTGAAGTATCCAGTTTTGAGGTTGATTCCCTCTCCCGGATCAGGTGATCAAGGAGTTCCGCGGTTTTCAATGCACGGTAATCAACAAAACGCATCCCACTGTCCAACACGTTCGCAATGAAGGAGTACAGATCGAACATGGCCTCTCCAGCTGTCGGGGACAGCGATTTTCCCAACCTCGACAGTTGATACTCATTTGTCAGCGTTGAATTTGATTCACGACCAAACAGCTCGATGCCCCTCCCGCCGTCGGCCAATCGAATCCTTCCCCTCGAACAAAGAATGTCGATTTCGAAAATACGGTAATCGTCATTGGGAATATGGAGCACCGAACCGACGATACCGCTCCGGGTTCCGAATACAAAGTCGATATCCGGATCTTCCCCGGATGCGTGACTGGAAGCGCCGGTCAGTTTTTTTATCCATCCGATCTCACCAAAATATTCCAGAAATAGATGAATCAGGTGCGAGGCCGTATTCTTGACCCCCTTGCCATAATAGCAGCACACCTTCAGCACATCTCCCAGTGTCTTTTCCGCGATCACCCGTTTGACCCACTGGTGAGATCGATCAAAGAAACGCCAGTAGTTTACAAATAGATCCCCGCGGCAGCGGTCCACTATATCAAACACATCCCGTGTTGAAGCGAGATCGGTTGAAACCGGCTTTTCGCAGAGGATGTGACGGATACCGGCGTCCAGGGCGTATCGAATAATATCTGGGTGCGTGCCGGTCGATGTGGCCACGACAGCCAAATCGATGTCGACGTCATTGAAGAGTTTTCGATAGTCGCAGCCGCTGAAGGTGAAATGATAATCGAACCGCGCCTGTTCGACCTTTTGGGGATCGATGTCACAACCGGCAGTCAGCGAAAAGCGCGGATGTGCATCGATGGCCTGACAGTGCGTGCTGTATTTGAAGGATGCAACCATTTTGTCATCTTTTTCATATAAGTATCCCTTGTTGCCCAAACCGACCAGGGCGACCTTGTATATTCTTTTCGTACTAAGTCCGAGGGGAGTGTCTTGACAGTCTATGCACATGGATCTCTCTGGCCTTCTCATCACATCGACTTGTTTATTGTCCAGGCATCGGCCAGGACAATCAATTCTTCGATACTGAAATCATCACGCAATAAATGTTCCGCCAATTCTTCAGCCCTCATGTAATCATCCGGGGTGTCCACCGTGAATGTTGATTCACGATGGATCCATCTTTTTTTCGGTACAATTTTCTTAACGTTGAATCGATTTCTATTTCTGTGGAAATATAAAGTCAGGTGTTCTCGATCTTTTAGGCTAAGTGTTTTATTCCTACATAATTTCCGCATCTGGAGATGGTTATATATTTCGAAATCGATGCCAACCGGGAATTCTCCTTTGGTGCTTGCCAGATCAAAATCTCCCCATTCCTCGCATTTTTTCAGACAGTAGTCGAGGGATTCGGCATTGACGAAAGGGCAATCCCCTGTTACCCGAACAACATACTCTATTCCGAACTTTTCCGCAGCATCAACATATCGCTGCACCAAATCGTCTCGCTTGCCTCTGAACACTTTGATACCTTCTGCCGATACTACAGCAGCCAGTATGTCGTCTTCTGCAAGATTTGTTGTGGCCAGAAATATGCCATCGGCCAGTTTCGTGCCGAGCAACCGGCGAATCAGGAAGACGATCATCGGAAGGCCTTTCAGCGTCAGCAGTGCCTTTCCAGGTAACCGTCTTGATCCCATTCTTGCAGCGATGATGACGCCGTATTTCATTTATTTTGCATCAGGCCCTGGGCAATCTTGAGCCTTTGTTCCGAATTGATAAAAAAGCACTCATCCGTCGGTACGATGTAGTTGATGGTGGACGGTCCCCTGATGGTTCCGGTTCTCTGGTTTTTGTTTTTTGTAACCAAAACGGTGTTCGATTCCCGGTAAATGACATCGAAATCGGTTGAAACCCCTCTGGGCGGGTTAACCGCCTGCAATCCGTATGGAGTCCGTTTGAACAACTGTTCTTTGACCTCTTCCACACCGATTGCACTGTCCACATCGTTTAGTATCAGCGTACAGATTGTTTCTTCCTTGCTTTTTTCCGTTATAAAAGGCGCTTGAAGGTAAGAAATAACCGACAGCCCCTTCAAATCCGGATCCAACGGAGTGATCAGTTTTTCAAGGGTAGACACAAACCCGAGTGAACTGATGGTGTTTTCTGTCCTGCGCTTGTAGAAACTGAGGCGCGGATCGTCAAAAAGTGCGATGACGTCATGTACCGCCGGATTGTCCGAAGCGACAACGATGTGATCGAATATTTGAATTTTCGTGCATTTTTCGATGTCCCATTCCAGAAGGCTTCTGCCTTGGATCTTCCTGCTCCATAAATCCAGACAAAAATCATAATTTTTCCGGGTGGGAATGACTGCGATGATGGGACGAAAGTAGTCTATTTTCTCGGATATTCTGTCGGTAGCGATCCGTTGTCTGGCCACTGCAATATGGCAGGTGTTATTCGTGAGGTTCTGACCGTGCCGACGATAGTAGAAAAGCGGCAGGTTGACGTTGGCCACCTTGTATCTTTCCCGCAATCTAACCCAGAGATCAAAACCGTCCTGAACCCCGAGGTCTTCACGGTATCCCCCAAGGTCCTGGAGGACTTTTTTTTGGATCAGACAACATGCCCCGTTTGCGGGTATGTCCAACACGTGATTATTGGTGTAGAGCTTTTCACGCATTTGGCGCGCATATATCTGACCGAATTCATCCATCAGAAAATAATCCGGAAATACCATCGCACATTCCGGATTGCGCAGCAGGTAGTTGTGGAGAACGAGCAGTATGTTCTCTTCAAAAATATCATCCCCATCCAGCCGGATGAGATATTTACCCTTGGATTCCCGTAACGCCAGGTTGCATACCGCAGGCAGACCGATTCCATCGGTACGAAACAGCCGAACCCGTTCGTCTCCCTGGTAACGGGTCATGATTTCGTCAGTGTTGTCAGTCGAATTGTCATTGATGATGAGCAGTTCCCATCGATCCAGTGTTTGGCGCAACACGCTTTCAATGGCATCTTGAAGAAATCTGCCGTAATTGTGCGATGGTATGTAAATGGTTACATCAGGGGCATTCATATCTATCGACCATTCTTTCCTCAGGTAACGCTTTCGACCCGTGTGTTCTGTGTTGTTTCGAGCTGTGCATATCGAAATATCCGGTATTCATCAAAGGCATCGAGCAATCTCGACCTTGTACCGGTTCAACGTGTTCAGCTCATCCGGTGTCATGCTGCAGCAATGATCAGGTCCAACCATCTCTTTATCCAAGGTGAAATGTTTCTCAACGATTTCAGCGCCCCTCGAAAAAGCCACCAGTGCGGCAGTGATACCGATGGTATGATCGCTGAGGCCTGAGATAATCTCATCGAAGTCGACCTGTGAAAGCTTCAATTCTTCAAATTGTGGTGGATAATGCGATATGCAGTGGAGGAAATGAACCGATGCGCTGGTATTGATTTCGGGCAATTCCGATCCCTTCCACATTCCCAAAGAGACGATCATCGGCTTGCCGGTTCGACCGATGGCCCGGATCAACTCCCTGTCGTTGATGGAACGAGACGCCACTTTGTAGCGGGATACGTTAACCGCCTCAAGCCATTCGATTCGCTGACCATCAAACACAGATGCCATGAATTCGATATCGACGCGGCGGCATTCCTCCACCAACCGTTCCAACTGTTTCCGGCTTATTTCGGTCCTGCAGTTATAATCGTACCATTCATTTCCGGTTTTGGGAAACAAGGCTTTGGCGTCGTAGAGTTGGAATTTTGCCACATCGGCCCCATTCTCTTTGGCGGCACGGATCAGTTCCAGCGCGATTTCCACATCCCCGTTATGGTTTTGTCCGATATCAGCAATGATTTCCATGGACATGCTCCAACCAGAGGTTTAACATGATAAAAGAAAAAAGGGTATGACCGTTCAACCGCTCAGGGTCACACAGCATGCGCTGGACGACAGCCCCACCCTTTTTTTGTATGAGTCCAAGTTTCATTAATTGAGAATTTTCCGAAAATGCCTCCAGCAGCATTTCGCTCCAGTCGTTTTTGAGCCAATGATCGATGGGTACGTTGAATCCATGTTTGGGTCTATGGATCACCGATCCGGGAAGATCAGACGAGAACGCCTGCCGCAATATCCATTTTAATTGGCGGTCACGAATCAATTGGGGATACTCGAGCGTGTCGGCGAGCGCCAAAACGCTAGGGGCCGCAAACGGGGATCGCCCTTCGACTGAAAATGCCATGGTCATACGATCGATTTTCCGCAACATTTCATACGGAAAATAGAATTCTCGATCCTGCTGGATGAAATCTTCCGGCCGCCAGTCGGCATCCGGCTTAAACGCATAAAAATGACGCAGGGAAGAATCAACCGAGCCGAAAATATCCGGATTGAACAGTCTGACTTTCTCGTCTTCCGAAGCGTAATAATGCCAGGCCCAAGCGCGTTTTTGAGGCGGGTAGGTTCCCAGTATGGTCAATCGTTTCTCGATTGGAAGACCGAAATTTTGGAAGGTAACCTCGCCTTCCTTCACTTCCTCTCCCATTGTTCCGGGAATCGAATCGTTCAAGTGAAAATACCAAGAATATCCTCCGAAACACTCATCAGCCCCATCCCCTGAGAGAAGCACTTTAATCCCTTCTTCCTGAGCTGCTTTCGCAATCATCAAGATCCCTATGCCCGATGACACTGAAAACGGTTGGTCGCCGTGGATGCAGAACTTGATTAAGTGATCCCGGAAATCCTCGGCCGTGACATGTATGGTGCGATGATCGGTCCCGAGGTATCTGGCATATTCTTCAGCCTCTTTCGATTCGTCGGACATTCCGTGATACGGATCCGCCATGTTCTCGAACCCGAGGGTGAAGGTGCTGAGCTTGGGCAAGGCCCGTGATGCGACCGCAGCAATGATGGAACTGTCCAAGCCGCTGCTGAGATAGGCGCCCACCGGGACATCGGAAAGCAGACGGGACTCTATGACTTCGGTGATCGTGCGTCGGGTTTTTTCAACGACGTCCGCTGTATCCAACGGCACATGGCTGTCTTTAAACCTGTTCCGATAGGCACGAATTCGGATACCAGTGCGATCTGCAACCAGAAGGTGGTTCCGCTGAAGGGCGGTAACATTTTTATATACCGTGGCGGGTTCCGGAATCCAAAGAAAGGTTGGAAAGTCCCATAGCGCCTGGTAATCCAGTTCGAGATCAAGATCCGGAAATAGGATAATGCTCTTTATTTCAGATGCGAAGACGATTTCTGTTTCAGATAACTTTGCGTAATAGAGCGGTTTTTCTCCGGGTATGTCTCGAGCCAGGATCAGCTTTTTCTCCCGTTCGACCCAGAGCGCGACGGCGAACATGCCGTCGAGATGCTCAAAAAGGTCCTCGCCATGCGCATCGTAAAGATGGCAGATGACTTCACCGTCCGAATTTGTGCGAAACCGGTACCCCAGTCTTTCGAGTTTCTTTCTCAATACCGGATAGTTGTATATTTCACCGTTGTACAAGAGGGCAACCGATCGATCGGCATTGAACAACGGCTGATCGCCGGTTTCAAGATCGTTGATGCGCAACCGTCGCATTCCGGCCTGGAAGCCGTCCGTCCGATAGTATCCGGAAGCGTCCGGGCCGCGATGGTAAAGCGCCTCGACCATCCGGTGCAAAACCGTAACGTCCATGTCGCAGGCGATCTTATATCCCGCAATTCCGCACATTACAGATTATCTGCCGATCGCTTCGAGAATGAATAGTGTCGCCTCATGCTTGTACGCGGTCGATTACCGAGTTACCCCTCTTGCACCGTTTTTCGTCTTATGTGGGTGTTGATGTTCCGCAAATCGGGGCGATGTTTCATCAACATCACGATATCTTCTGCCGAGAAATCCTCTTTTTCCGGAAGGAGTTCTTCATATATTTTGTTCAACAGTTCATAGTCCTCCGGTTCGTCAAGGGTTAACGCGAGTTCCGGCCAGTTCAGATCCCCCTCGGCCCTCCAGCCAACAAGTCTGAATTGCTCGGGATGCGAATATATATAATAACTGACGTGTGCACGATCGATGGGGTCATCAGTCAATCGGTCGATTCGTTTCAGAACCGACAGGGGAAAAATCTGGACGTCGAACCCGATAGGAAGAGAGTGTTCCAGGATGTTTGAAGCGTGGTCATAATCACCGGAGTAAAACAGCTCAATAGTTTTATCCACATGGCGATGATCGATCATAGGACAGTCCCCGGTGATTTCGACGATGAGATCCGCATCATGGTGCTCGGCCGCTTGCAGCACCCGTCCCAGCACATCATCTTCACTGCCACGAAAATATCGGCATGCAATCTTTTTGCAGAACTCGGCAATTACGTCATCCGCCTGGTTTTCTGTGGTTGCCACAACGATATCATCAATAGAGTGACTTCGCCGCAACCGCCCTACCAGTCTTTCGAGATTGGGTTTCCCGGCAAGAGGCATCAAGACTTTACCCGGCAATCGGGCAGAAGACATCCGGGCCTCTATGGTACAAACGATTTTTTCGGATTTATTTTTAAACATTTAATCAATTTGCGGCCGGGGACGCGTTTCTAGCTAAAAACCTGTCAGGTAATGCATCAGGAACTCACACGCTTCCTGTTCATATAGCTTTTTTGCTAACATTCGTCGAATGTCAGCGAAATTCCGAGAGAAAATAATCATTCGATAAATTTATTGCTGTCGTTGATCCGTTCCTCGAAATTTTTTTTTGTTGTCACTTGGGATTTTGCCGTATAGTAAGCCTGTAATATGCATATCGACAATTCCATGTCGATATCATCGCCTGAGGTTGCCGGGCAGTTGCTCATAAATCGAACAGGGTTGATTCTGGTTCAGTGCTCGCCCATGCTTTCTTTTCAAAACGACGGAAAGGATAAACTGTTCGGGTTCTTTACCGCTGAAATGAACGTATTTACCGAAACCGCTTTGATAGGCCGCGATTTCCATTTTCTCCAGTCGATCCGAAAAACCCATGATCCCTTCTTTAAAAATACTGTAGTTCAGGACGATGATGGGCCCCTTTCGTCCGCTGTAATCCGCCCAGCAAACATTTTCATCCCATATCTCTTTTTCAACGTTGGCAACACGAATATCAAACATCACGTACTTTTGGGCTTTGAAAATCATTTTCCCGATTAACTCGCGCCAGTTTTGAAACGATTTGATAACAGACCAACTCATTACCCCGTCAAAATGGGAGCAGGTGGATATAAAGTCCATCAGGTCCGCAGCATGAAACGTTGCAGGCGGGAAAAGTTCCTTGGCTTCGTTCATCAACTTTTCCTGATGATCAACACCGGTGTATTCAATCGTTGATGATATCTGCTGGATAATCTTGGCCATGGCGCCGTTTCCGCAACCCAGGTCCAGTACGGTACGGCAATCCGGAATTATCCGGTAAAGACACCAGGCCTCCGAAGGATAGAGTTTGTGAATTTCCGTTCTGTAAAGCTCTTTGGTCCTTTTCTCAAATTCTTCCGTGTCCCATCGATGCGTATCATTCATGCGATTACTCTCCGCCTATATCATTCTTTTTCCGTTAACAAAAAGATCGTTGAAGCCATTGGTCCAAATTAACCAGGTCCCACAATTTCAGGTAATGGTTCTCTTTGTTCTCCATGTGATGCTTCACGATAGACTGTACTCCGCCGAAATCGGCATATTCAAATATCGGATTTTCCTTATCCGAGAGGTGGCCGGTTATCCATGCTTTCAATTCTCTTCTCATCCAGATATCGATCGGCAGATTCAGACCGATCTTACGCGCATCGGTTAGACGATCTGCTTGCACGTAATTGTTCAGAACGGATCGAAGTATATATTTGGACACCGCCCCTTTGATCTTGTGGGTCGGATTCAGGGACAATCCCAATTCGATGATGCGATAATCGAGAAAAGGGTGTCGAGTTTCTATTCCCTGGGACATGTAGAAACGATCATCCATCTTGAGGGCGTATGGCAAGGTGAATCGGGTGATGTCCAGCAGTTGTTTTGAATGAATATTGTATTCTGGCGCGTCAAAGACTCCTAAGGTATCCTTACGATCTTTCAGGAATATCGATTTGAGGCAACGCGTATAATCATAATTGTTACTTCTGGAAAGAAAATCGGGGCTGTTCATGTATTGCCTTGTGGATAAATAGCGGCAAAAGCGTTTGAACAAATCAGGCGATCGGTGTTGTGTTTCAACCCATTTCGTCAGCTCTTCCGAAAATGATGGGTGATGCGACATTTTCAAAAAATGAAGAAAGAACAGAAAATGATCGTGATAACCGAGAAATGCCTCGTCACCACCGACTCCGTTGAAAACCACCTTGTATTTTTTTCGAGCGATTGACCGGGCCAACAGTAAGTGCAGTATCCCGTTTGGCGTCGGGATATTTTCGTCGAAGATATCGATCAAAACCGGCAGGAGCTCACAAATACTCCGTGATGTCACATCGATGAAATTTGCTTCGGCACCAAGGAATCTCACCGTCTCTTTGATTTCTCGGATTTCATTGTATCGGGGATCGGGAAGATTAAGGCTGAATGTTTCGATGTTCCGATGATATTTTTTTACCGCGATACCGGCTATCCCAGAAGAATCTATACCCCCACTCAATAAAAAGCTCGGTTCGCAATCTCCGCGCAATCGAATTTTAACTGCATTTTCCAAGAGGGATTGGAGCAATTCCTTTGCTTCGTCAAACGTATATCTTGTATATTCGGGGTTTATTCCTAGAGTCCAATACGACTTGGATCGCTTTTTCACCTTAGCATCAATTTCGATGTAACTGCCAGGTTGTACTTGGAAAATGTTCGCATAAAGGGTGTTCTCACCGTTATCATGCAATTTATATGGCAGCCCGATGACGTTCTTTATTTTGTCCGGATTGACTCTTTTTTCCACAATCGGAACGGAGAGCAGGGATTTAATCTCCGTGGCAAAGAGAAACACCGAATCGTGTTTGTACCAGAAAAGCGGTTTTATCCCCAACCGGTCACGGGCAATAATCAGTTTATAACTAGCTAAATCATAAATGCCAATACCAAAGGGCCCGTTAAAATGGTTGAAGCAATCCGTGCCCCATTGCTCGTATGCATGGCAGATGACTTCGGTATCCGTAGCTGTTCTGAAGCAGTGTCCCAGCGCTTCCAGTTCGGCTCTCAGTTCGACAAAATTATAGATTTCTCCGTTTAATACGGACCAGATTCGGTCTTTTTCATTAGCAAGGGGCTGAAGCCCTTTATCGGACAGGTCGACAATGGCAAGACGGCTGCAGCCCAGCGAAGCTTTGAGGCCGTCTCCATTTATATACGGACCTTCCAGACGATTCCAGGTAAAGGCACCATCCTGATTCAGTGCCATCCAGGATGTGCCATCCGGACCTCGCGACCTCATTTTGGAAAGCATCACCCGGATTGAGGTTTGCGTCAAATTTTGGAAGGATGTATTGATGAAACCGGCAATACCGCACATAAGTGGATCAATCCTTCACCTGATAAGGAAAGCGGGTACCAAGATCGGCACCACAGTTCCCTGTCGCTTCGTTTTGTTGACGAATGGCCTCCTCGTGTATATACTGATAGATCCGAAAGACAAAGCCTTCGTCGAGGTTCATCGCTTTTCCCATTGCCGTGCGGCTACTCACAATCTGTTTCCATCGGTCGGGTTGCAGAATGGATATGTTCATCTGTTTTTTATGCTCACCGATTTCTTTTGCGATGTTCATTCGCCTGGCAATCATTTCGATAATCCGTAGGTCGATGTCATCGATTTTCTGTCGCAAATTGATCATCTGCCGCTGGAACTGCGAATCATCCACCCCTTCTGTTTTATATTTGAGCGTTTTTAACAACACCCCGATATCCTCTGGGGCTAACTGCTGGTTCGCATCGCTAAGCGCTGTGTGCGGTTCGATGTGAGATTCGATCATTAATCCGTCAAAAAGAAGGTCGAAGGCCTTCTGGGATACGAAAGAAATCATCTTGCGGTTTCCGCAAATGTGGCTGGGATCGCAAATGAGGGGAATCGATGGATACCGTCTGCGTAACTCGATGGGTATCACCCAATTAGGTTGGTTCCGGTATTCATCGCTGACAAATGATGAGAACCCCCTGTGGACAGCCGCTATTTTACTGATTCCGGCCCGGTTCAATCGTTCCATGGCGCCGATCCATAATTCCAGATCCGGGCTAATCGGATTTTTGACCATTACCGGTGTGTCCAAACCTTCCAACGCGTCGGCAATGGCCTGCACCGCAAATGGATTCGTAGTGGTTCTGGCACCTACCCAAAGGACATCTATGCCGTGAGACAGGGATGCCTTCACATGACTCGGATTTGCAACTTCCACTGCCATCGGCAGGTTTGTCAATTCCTTTGCCTTTGTCAGCCATTTCAATCCTTCCACTCCCACTCCCTGAAAGGAGTCCGGACGTGTCCGTGGTTTCCAGATCCCGGATCGAAAAAGGTTGACCTTATGCTTGGCAAGTCCCAATGCGGTATGAATGACTTGGTGTTCGTTCTCCGCACTGCACGGTCCCGAAACAATAAGCTTATCCGCAAACGGGATGCCCCAGTCTGAAAGTGGGGTGACGTTGAGTCCAGCACTCGTCATTTTATGGCCAAGAATCCTTCAAAGCAGACGTATTTCATTATCGTCATCATATCAACGAATCCAGCCCGTTTGAGCAAATCCAGATTTCCTTGGGGGGTAAACGGTTTCATTGCCCCTTTTAAACTTTGCGCCTTGTTGATAATCTCTTCAGGCGAAAATCCATTTCTTAGTTTGAAATCGTGATACAGGGAAGTGACGATATCATGGAACCTGGCATCCGGCCCCCGTACCTTTTCAAAAAAAACAAAGGCTCCCCCCCAATTAAGTCTTTCATAGATCTTATTGAACAGGTCCTGTCGGTGTCTCTCCGGGATAAACTGGATGGTGTAGTAGGAAACAATCATGTCCGCTTTCTCATAACTGAAAAGCAGAACATCTTCGTGGTGCAATTCGATATTGTCAACCTCGCTGCAATGCTCCCGGGCTTTTTTTATCATTTTTTCCTCATTGTCTATTCCGATCCATTTCGTTTCCGGCTTATGCTGGTTGTAACCAGCCAGTTTCTTTATTAATTCTCCTGTGGAAACACCCAACTCATAACAGGTGCTGTCTCTTAAAATAAAATAGTCACTGAGATAGCATATCAATTCATGACCTTCGGCGTAGAAGGGAACGGATTTAGCAATATGTTCAACAAAATGATCTGGCGTATTGCCGCCGAAATCCCAATTTGCCCTCCCTATTGTTATACCATCTCCAACTTTCATCACGGACCTCGCTTTTATTGATCTTTATGATTATTTAGATTCTTGTAAATAGCTCCGCCTGGTCAATCCGCTAAGATTTTTAGCTTAACTTACTGTTTTATTTAGTCATTATTTACATATTGGGGTTGACACGGATCGTCATATCCGGATCAGGATTGATTCGCCTCCCAGATCATCACTTTGGGCCTTTTGTTGATTTCAGGAAGGAGCCCCTCATACTCCTCCCGGTTAACGACGAGCGGACGAATCTTTCTCTTAATATATCGTTCAGTTTTTCTGCTCAAATCATTGAGTTGATAATGATTAATGTCTCCGACAAACACGAGATCAATAATCCCCGTATCCTTGCCTTCGGCATAATCCCCGATCAGGTAAGCACATTCTAAGTTGCCGAGTCGTCGAATGATATCGTCTATCACCCGGTCGATTCCGATCACTTTGCCCACCATAGATTTAAGTTCTGGAAATAACGGATGATTTTTATTTGCCCGATAAACAACGAGACGACCGTTTTTTTCTTTTGTCAACAAATTTGTCTTTTTGAGCTGATTTAGCTCTTCTCGAACTGCGTTGCTTGAAATATTGAAATCTTTAGCCAACTCTCTCAGATAAGCCTTGGTTTCAGGGTTAAAGAAAAACCTGACCAAGAGTTTGATCCTTGTTTTGGATGAAATAAGTCCTTCGAATAGGCTGGCCATAGCAAATTTCTTTTTGAGTAGTTTAACTACTCATATCATCACAATTAATAACTGTCAAATTATTTTATTCGGGTGTGATTACATATTATTATAAGAACCTGAGGTGTTTTTGATTCGAATAAAGCCCGTTTGATACCTTCTTCATGTTTTGGCCATACGCATAACTTTAAGCGTTGCAAAGCCAACATCGTGAGAGCAAAGATACATCCTCATATTATTTTCATTATTTCTTCAGCGGCTTGTTCGGCACCATCGAGCGGTGCGGGTACTTGCGCATATGCTGCGCGAAACTGATCGAGCCGTTGCAGTGCAGTTACCATGGCCGATTCCAGTTCTTGTTCCTGCGCCAAGATCCCAACGCCCAAGTGAGCAATCATCCGGGCATTAATCCACTGCTCGGCATGCCGCGCAACAGGAACGACAACCATCGGTACTCTAAGCCAAAACGCCTCACTGACCGCACTAAACCCGCCATTAATCACTAACAAATCCGCATCATTCAATATTTGTTGCGTATTCAGGATTTTTCCATGAAAAACAATTCTAGAATTTAACGATCCACCTTCAGGGGCATCTCGCCCAACAACATCGATGTGAACACCATAATCTCTCCGACTGAATTTAACCGGTGAACCAAAGGTCGAACCGCTCAACATCACGACCACCCGTTTTGGAGTTGAATAAGAGATTTTAGGGAAAAACCCTTGGCGTACAATCACGTCGGTAACCTTAAATTGGTTAGTGTTTAAAGGTAGTTTGCTATCGAGAGAAGGAGCAAGCACCAGATCAGGTATGAAAAAATGAAATAAATAATCCATGTATTCGATTAGGTGGAACTGTGCCCATATAGATCGAGGGCGGTCCGCAAACCGATGATAAAGAAATCGAACCACATTCGCGTTGTTAAGTGCGATAATGGGTATCTTAAATCGCTTCATGGGCTTAAAACTGTAGTCGGAGTCGGTAATAACGGCATCCGGTTTCAACTTTTTAATCAGTGCGGCAATACGCTTTTCATTATTTTTTGCTATTCTCCAATAATGAAGTACTGATTTTGCCGTTCCGAACATACTGATTTGACCATTATTGGATCCATAATTAAATGATTGGTTTTCATGAACCATGTCAACATCCTGGTATTGTCGAAAATACCACAGCCCATTTCCTGATGTAAAAACCTGAATTCCCACGCCACGTTTTCGCAGACGCTGTATCACAGCATGACAACGGGTAGAATTTCCTAAACCAAGTCCATTTACAAGAAACAATATGTTTTTAGTCACAATTCTTCAAAGAGATAATTAGTGAAAATGGGAAAACAATACAATACTCAATGACTTTCCAACCGGCAGTTTCAGCAATTTGAACTAATTCGCAGTTATCAAATAAGCGAATGTTTATCTCATGCCGACGATGAAACAATTGATATCCTCGTCCTATTAGATTGTTCACCGGCACAAGCAAAACCATCTTTGTTTGCATTGCAGCAAGGTGAAATGCATTCCGCAATACAAAAACAGGATCATCGACAAACTCAAGTAATCCAGCGCATATTATACGGCTGAATTTTTCATTTAAACAGATCTTACCAGCTTCAGCCAATACGGGTGACACTCTGCTATCGGGTAACTGCTTCAGCATAGATCCACAACAGTCTACAGCAAACACTCCGGCTGCCGAACGCCTTAAAAAAAACCGCGTGTAAAAACCGGCGCCACACCCCAAATCCAGTATCATACATCCTGAGACGTCTCCCATCATTTTTTCTACCGCTCTGCTTTCACGATGACGGAGCCATGCCCAAGGCCAAGAAGTGCTCTTTCGATGATACTCAACGGCTTGTTCGTTAAAATATGCGACAATATTTTCAGATTTCATGGTATAGTATTGCTATGCTCCGGAAATATTTTACAAAAACGTAATCACATCCGGTCCTTGATGCTAATGTTTATGGGGTAAAAATAAAAAACGGTTTCAAAATCGCTCTTTATCCCTTTGTGGAAATTTTAAAATCAGTGAGATTATTGTTGTGTCTATTCTCAACTCACTTTGTAGTGAAATGTCAATGGGATCTTGGTATTCGGGTAAGAAGCCTCCATATTGTCAGAAAGATTATAGTTGATACCAATAGGTCCAAACTCCAACAAGATGGTATATTCACCGGGTAGAATCTTTAAAGGAGCAGCCGTCCATGGTGTTTTAAAAGAACGGCCGCCACCAAGTACACCATCAAACAATAAATGTTCTATTCGTTTACCCGTATCATTGTTTGTCAGAACTAATTTAGGGGAAATGATATATGCCTGTGCCCAATAACCATAAACTTGAGTCGAATTCCGCATTTTCTTTGAATGAAACACGATATTTAGTTCATTTCCACGATTATGTATCGACACCATTATGTCGATCGGAAATATAGAGTTTTCGATTTTATGTTTGATAATGAAACAGGTTGTCTTCTGATCGCATTTTACCTCTACGGCTTTATCAGGTTGTTTCGGCAAATTAGATAGTATCCATTTATCCGTATCGAAAAATGAATAGTCGTTTGTTAATGATTTTGGACATCCTCCTGTTGGCAATCTTACGGCAAACAGGCTATAATTCTCTCGGTGAATGAGCTTTTCAAGTTCAACGTTTTGGACGTTTATACTCGAACCAGAGTTCACCATAGTGATGCCTTCCGTTCCGGTAATCTGTTCAGCCAGTTTTTCAATATTTCCTCTATCGGTTTCTGAAAATGGTTTTATCGGTAACTCTCCGGTGGTCACTACGAATACACATCCGTTAAAATTTCTATCGGTATTGTTTTTGAAATCGAGTTGATTCAAAAGATATTGAGAAGGGGTGTCACGTAAATACCACTGATGCGCATCGGATGAATACCGAAATACAATACTTACTCTTTCAATAAGTTCCTGGCGGTCAAATCCAAAGGTTTGCTTTACATCTTCAAGCATTTCCAATTTTGTTGTGTAGGTGTCGAAAGGCTCAAACCTACTCCGATATTTTACAAAAGTCACATAATTGTATCCCACCATAAGTATTTTTAATGAAGCAAAAATTAAGATCACATAAATCAGAAGGCTTACATATTTTTTCTGATGCAACGCTAAGTACTTTATTAATGAGGAAAGGCTTATACCGCAGATAAAGGCTATAAGCGGCGCAATGCACACGTAATATCGATTAGTATGAAAACCAATGGCGGGGTATTTTTCTTCCCAAAATGTGAATGTTATCCCAATTATCAACAACCAAATACTTACAAATATCAATAATGCTATAATGATATTTCGTTCGAGAGCATATTCTCTATTCAACTTTTGCTTGCTTATTCCGGCTAAAATGAGAGAAATGATTACAGGTGCAATTGAAAAAAACGGCAGGCGAAGCAAGATTTGTTGTGGTTCATTAAAAGAAAAATTTGCAATCGATTTAACTACAGTATATTTTGCAAACTGTATGAAGTCGTATGGAGTTTTTGATGTTTCTTCTATGAGAATGATCGGAACAGTTCCAAAAAAACCGAAAATGTTGTGCAACAACCAAGGAGAGTACAAAATCATATTGAAGAATAAAGCGTATCCGATATGTTTAAAACGGACTCCGCAGGGTATTATTGTAATCGTTATAATCAGAGCAAGTAACACAGCAAGATACGACAAGTGCATTTGTGCTGCAATGCAAAAAAAGGAAATCGCAACAATAAAATACTTCGGTCTATGGGTTTCTATCAGTCGGATGGAAAAAAAATATCCAAATATTGCGAGCGACAAACCGAATAGCGGGTTCCATAGCTGTGCGGTAATTTGGTTCAGAGAACTGCTTAGAAAAGCTGATGCTGTAACGACCCCGGCAAAAGGACCAGAAATTTCCCATGATTTATGCGTGATCATTCCCATGCCGAGAACCCAAACCGTAAAGAATACGATATATAAAAATAATGGGGATTCGTTTACTTTCATTAACAAAAAAAGGAAATAATACATTGCCCCACCGGGAACGCGGGCACCGCTTTTTTTGTAAAGTTCAGCACCTGAAACTTGAAATACACGATCGAGTTCAGATGCTCTGATTAAATCACGATCTGACCAGATGGTGTATGAAAAATGCTCGGCAAAGAAAAATTTAAGGACGAAGAGTATAGCAATGAGTCCGAAAATTAAGAAAATGTAATACCGTATCGTTTTTGGCATCATCATAAGACAAAACTTTCAATGTATTTTTTCCAGTCTTTTTTACAATACATTTGTAATGCTTCTATGTGAGTTAAAGAAAACTCGAAATTGCTCTTGCGCTTTAGTCATTTTGCGGTATTAACCGTTATCGTACCGATAGTAGATTATCTCAGAAGGATTGGCAAAATATTGCTCACACAACTGAAAATATTCTGTTAAAGGAACAACGAAAAAAGCCTCTCCATAAGTTTTCTTTTTTCCTGGTATGTACCGACAGTTGATTGAATTTAGCCCCATTATGTAATGGGTCCAATCTCTATTTCCTGCAACTTCTCGATATGTATCCATCAGCTCTTTCTTAATTTGAATGTATTCCGTAATGTCGACAACAACATTGGGAATAACAGTCGAATATATCTGATACGACCAAATCTCTATGTTTTTTTTGGGGGTGTTTAAATTTTTCCACAATAAATGATTAACGCGTCGATGGTCATCATGGTCATCTAAAAGAAATGGTAAGAATAATGTGTCCGGCTTTATAGACTCCACCAGACTCACAAGTTGATTGTTAACCGATCGGTTGTTAAGTGGGATGTTTCGTATCTGACAATTTAGAAAATGCGCGACGACACCAAGCTTTTGGCATACGCTCAAAGCTTCGTTTCGGACACGTTTTGTTTGTTCCGAATCATTAAATATGTTAGCGACATAGATAATATCGATTTGAGCGCCTTTTTCAATTGCCTTGACAAGTGTTCCACCGGTACCGAATATTTCATCATCGATGTGCGGGGCTAATACCAAAATCCTCCTTCCTCTTGGATTATCCAATTGTATGGTATTTAAATGTTGGTAAAACCGTTTCGTCTCTAGAATTTGTTGGCATAACTGCAGGTCAAACAGCCTTTTCCAGTCTTTGAGTATAAATTTATAATTAGCCTTACTCGGTTTTCCTATAAGGATTTTCTTTATTGTTGTTTTTATTGTTGTGAGCATAAAACGTAAGCCCTAACTTCTTTGTGTATTCCCGATCCTTCGGGTGATATAATCAGAAAGATAATCAGAGATCCAATCTCCGGAGAGTCTGGTATAGTGATTCTTGGGTGTCAAAAAATCTTCCATATCATGCCGTTCGATATCTGAGAAAACGTTTCGCAGATCAACATATGGATACCCATGTCGATCTAGCATATGAATCAATGTATCGAAATCGTTACCGGTCTTATAAGCCCCTCTAAAAATTGGAAGGAAAAGGATAATTCCATCGGTCTTTCGTTGTCTGGAAAATTCTATAAATTTCTTAATAATCCCAAACACGATGCGCAAGGCTTCAGCACGCAATTTTTTAATGCGGAGCGGTATTTTTATGTTAAAACCGCATTGTCGTATTGTTATGGCAATAAGCTGTTTGAGGATACTGCATTTTTCAAAAAATGGATCATATTGCTTGAGTAATCTTTTTGTTTCTGGTGATTTGAGTACATCAGTCAGATTTTCGAAATTTGTCTCGGGTGGAGAAATCAACTCTAACTGATTTGATTTCAAAACAAATCTGGGTTTCAGGAACAGGTATTCATCACTATGCCCCATCAGCAGCATTCTTTGTATCGATAGATTTCTAATTAAATCGGTCGTTGCATAACCCAGAAAGGACATTTCGGGTTTAATGTCATCAAATCTCTTGGTATATCTCAGATAGGCTTGATCGGTTCCGTATGCCGACACACCGCCATTGTAAATAACAAAACGATCTTTCAACTTCTCTTGTAGCTGCCATAACCAAGTATCATCATCAGAAATTTCGCACCCCTCAACGATCGAGCACCCCCAAAAAGATATTCTAGGCTGACTAGATTCTTGTTGTATTGGATTGTTTGAGGTTCTTCGAAATCCCATTGAATCCGATGTTGCATTCAGCGTCCGATGTCTTGCATTTGGTGCGATGGTCCAGCCCAGTCCCTTTTCCGGTATGTAATAGGGCGTTCCATAATTCCGGACATATTTATAATATCGCCGTTGAATATGTTCGGCTTGGTCGATAACACTTTTATACGAGAATAGTGGAAGCTTCATTGTAGCGGCTTATCGTCGGAGTTTGCGGTTTTTATTCAAGTGATTTTCATTGTATGGCGCAATGAAACCGCTTATCTTGTTCGACACGATTTGCTGAAATGGTATGGATTTAAGTTTCCGTTGTCACACAAATTATTAATTCAAAACAGAGGATACATATCTTCCGGTGGCTTTTGGTTGTCTTTAATAATTTTATTTATTTTCCTGTTTTTTCTTCTTAGAAAAACCTCGAATAAATCGATAATAAAAGTAACGATTCTTGCGATTCTTCCCTTTTTATGAGTCTTAATCATAGAATAAGCACCATTGCATTATACAAACTATTTTTTTCATCTTTTTCGAGATTGTTTCAAAACCACTATACGGAAGCGGATTTGCAACTGTTCGTTATGAATAAATACTTGATAAACAAGATCTATTTGAAAAACCTTCCGGTTTTTAAACCAAACTCTTGAAGCGTTTTCAGGAATTCGTCACTCAATAGATATTTCATTTCCCATTCACGTGCAGTACTTACCCCGTCTATTTCCGTTAACATCGGGTCGATCATGCCAGGATGGGTTATTATCAGCAGCCTTTCTGATCCATGCTGCAAGGATTTTTTCATTACATTACAATACAATTCCGTACTGCTGAAATCATAAACCCCACCCAAACCGTTATTTACGGGAATTTTATATGAGATTGCCTTGTTACGAAGTTTTAAACCGGCTAGAGCAAATCCGATGGATCTAACGATTTCATATCTTCGCTTAAAAATCTCCACTGGGGATGTCCAAGCTACGCGAATCCAGCATGTTCCGGTTTTAAAACGTTTTTGAACCACATCAATTAATGCGTCTCGAATGATCGGCAGTTGCTGGACATGTTCGTGGCCATCAATGAAATCCGGAAGTCGTCCAAGTTCATTTTCAAAAGCATCAACCTGCCTATGCAGTTCGCTTCTGATTTCATCGATATCGAGTTGTCTTCGCAGTGCGAGCTTGAAAATCGTTTCGAAACTGGGAAACTTCCCGAAAGGTGCCAGTTTTGGCATCCGACCCAATGGCGCGTATCGGGTTAAAGTAAAATGTAATCCGATGTCAATTTTGTTTTTAAAACGGGTAAGTTTTGAACAACAAGATTCCCAAAAATTTGTGGCTGTCATGCAGCTTACTGCCGATATTCTACTCTCAGAAATTAATTTACAGATCCCATTGCTGACCCCCGGGGTAAGCGCAAAGTCATCTGCGCATATAATTATTTTCTTCTTAGTCATAAATAATATCGATTATTTTTGCTTCAAATGATTTCATGATTAAAGCGAAATGTAAGCCCGGTTCTACTGAATGCATTATCCTTTAAAACGAACCCCCATTTCGCAAAACGCGGTATTCAGAAATGTGATTGAATTCATTATTTACGAGGAGGAAAAAGAATTTCATTATTTATAATGTCGTAACAAATGCTCCGAAACTCAGCCGCCGATCACGAATTATTTTTAGTGGAAAATTGAGATGCTTTTTAGCAATGCAAGTAATATAATTTGCTCGATAATATTGCGGCACGTATCCATTGTTATGACGTCCATAGGACAGATGCACATAAACGCGATGAATCCACTGAGACACAGACACTCTTTTTTCTGAAAAGGAATGCATGTGATGGGTGCTCCCAGTACTCTTAAATATTTGTCCAA
The DNA here is from genome assembly GCA_002686255.1 of Rhodospirillaceae bacterium. Lineage (GTDB taxonomy): Bacteria > Pseudomonadota > Alphaproteobacteria > Rhodospirillales > Casp-alpha2 > Casp-alpha2. The sequence goes on along the minus strand of NZAZ01000081.1, from coordinate 1,906 downwards.
TCTGTTGGGGTGTCAGCCAGTCGAATAGCCCAAGGGAAAAAACGATGTCACCATCAAATTCCGATAATTGAATTACATCGCTTGATACAAAACGGACTTTTTTGTTCAACCCTTTCCGTTCAATCCTGCTATTGGCTTTTTCCACGGCATTGGTGGCGAAATCGATACCAATGTAAGATTTTGCGCCGTTATCAATTAGCTTTTCAGCGAGGCGTCCAGACCCGCACCCCAGTTCAATAATTTTCATCCCTCTAAGATATGGTTTCAACAATATTTCTGCATATTCGATTCGAAACCGCAAAGAAATTGAAACGCGGTTTGCAATTCTTTCAATAGATGTACTATTCGTTATTTCCCCATATCGATCTAGTTCCCATTGGATAATTTTCTTTTCCCAGAACTGTTGATAGTCCATATTGAATTCTCACTTTTTGTCGGAATTCAGGTTTTTTGTATTTGTGGGATTGTATAGTTTTGGCGAGTTGGAATTGCTGAATCAAAACTCACGGGATTTTGGGGGACGTACGTCAGATTACGGGATTTTGGGGGACGTGCGTCAGATTATAAATTCGTCGTTGTTTTCATTTTAAAGTAAATCATATCACGGCATTGCGGTGGCAGTTGAGGTCGTAGCGATCTTGGATGTCAAAAAATACTTTTTATTGGAGACGCATTGGGATTGACGATTGTAGATTGACGAATGAAAGATATTACCTGGTTGAGGGTTCAGAGGCATTTCCACGATGATCTTTTGGCGATGAGAAGCGTTCGTCCCACTGTGCCCATGATATGCTTATCCTGCATTTTCTGCACAATGTTTCCGGTCAAACGTTCCGTGGATAAGTGAAATGTAGGGGACATTCGTGCTTAACGTGTATTGCTTCCTTTCAACCAAATGATAGAATCTCCTCTTCATAGTGTTCGACATAAACGTCTTCCAACTTTCTAACTGCGGTTTCGACATTGCGAAGATATTGAGATATCAAATCAGGCGACATTTCGCATGTGTCCTTCTACCTCATTCCTAATTACTATAAAGTGTTGATAGTCATTTGCCCATTCGACGAATTCGTTTGAGTCTTCCATTTTCCCTTTGGAAAATTTATCGAAAAAATCTTCGGACTTAATCCGATACCGATCTTCATAACCACTGAGACGCTTAGTCACAGTCACTAGGGCATCTACCGGCGAATCATACTCAATTCTTTGTTTTCGCATCTTGCCTCCTTATTTACCCCTTGGTTGCATAAAGAAGATGACAAACAGGTATCTAAAGCAAAAATAACATAGGATTAGAGATAATTGGTCCAAGTTTTTGGAATCGACCAATAGTGAAATTCTATAATAGTACAGAATTTGCCATGTTTTTAACTCCTCGGGAAAGCCGAGCTACCTCATATCCTTCGTTGCCAAGGGTTTGCGGTAATACACTACAGCTGCAACCTTGGACGTCTTAGATCTGCGGCATTCTCAACTTTTGCAAAGCTGGGGTAAATTCTTCAAAAGTCGTTTCCAACATCGAGGTTTACATAGCTCCGCATCTGCGGTGGAATAAAAAAAATATATTTAATCCATTAATATTATTGGTTTAATTGTTTGTTTTAAGGTGTCTGGACGAACCGACTTGGGTAAAAGTCAGGTTTTATTTTCCCAAATTGGCACCTTCGCTCGCCGATTTAGTTCAGGTAACATTTTTTTATACTTTTCTTGGCTGAATACCAAGGTACGGATCTTTCGTTTTATATATCGTTCAGTTTTTCCGCTCAGATCATTAAGCTGATAATGGTCGAGATCTCCCACCAATAAAAGGTCAATAATTCCGGAGTCTTTTCCATCAGCATAATCACCGATCAGATACGCCCGCTCAAGATTTCCCAGTCTTCGAATAATTCCCTCCCCCACCTTG